>JAJYJR010000255.1 GCA_021789355.1 Chloroflexota bacterium
ATCCAGGAGTGCCTTGACGCCCTGGAGTTGATACCCGAGGTGAGCGAGGTCGTCCTGGTCAGCGACGGCAGCCCCGACGTTGCCCGCCTAGGGGAAATCGCCGCCGCGCGAGGCGCGCGCTATATATCGCTGGAGCGGAATCACGGCCCCGCGGGCGCCCGGAACGCCGGCGCCGCCACCGCCCATGGCGAGGTTCTCCTCTTCGTGGATAGCGATGCAGTGACGCTGGGAGGCCTGTCGGCACTGCTTCGCCTTTTCTCGGCCCCCGCGCTGGCACTTGCCGCGCCACGCGTCCGCACGGCCGCACCGGTGGAGCCGGCCTCCCGGATCACCAGGGCGATTGCCGCCTATGAAGATCTGCATTCGCCGCTGGACATGGGAGAGGCACCCGGAGAAGCGGGCGACGCGCCCGCCTATGTTCCCACCGCCTGCCTGGCGATTCGGGCGGAAGATTTCCGCAAGCTGGGTGGCTTCGACGAGCGGCTCCGCTATGGGGAGGACGTCGACCTTCTTTGGAGGCTCCGCGCTCGTGGCGGCATCTCCTACTACTCGGGAATCGACGGGGCTCGGCATTTGCCGCGGCGGACGCTCGGGGCGTTTCTCAGACAGCGTCACGCCTACGGCTCCTCCGCGGCGCCGCTGGCCAAACGCCACCCCGGCCGACTCAACCACCTCCATCTCGACGAGGTGACAGTGGCCATGGTGGCTTTTCCGATGGCGGGGGCGGCCATGAGGCTGGCCGGCATTGCGGCCGCACGCCGGCGCCTGGCCACACTGGCGCGACAGGCGGGGCAGGACGAAGTGGAGCTGCCAGCCCCTGGCACCCAGGCCCTCGCCGGGCTGGCGACCGAACTCTCCATGCTGGTGCGGGCGCTCGGCCTTCCGGCGCTAGGGCTGGCAATCCCGTCCCGGAGGGCGCGCCGCAGCCTCGCAAAAGTGCTGGCCATGCTGGCCGCGGCGCGCGCCGTCCAAACCCTGCTCGCCGGAGGGGGCCCATCAACTGCCATGGCTACCGGCGCGATCGCGATTGTGGACGATCTTGCCTACTCGGCCGGCCTCGCTTGGGGCGCGGCGAAGGAGCGCTCCCTTGGCGCCTACACCCCGGCCCTGCGTCCCGGTCCTCTGCTGGCCAGGCTTGGCCGGCGGCCTAGACACCCCTTGTCCCTAACTTGTCAAGCAGCCAGGTCCACGCGGTGCTTCCACGCCGTGGCTTCGTCGTAGAGAGCCCGATTCTCGAGACAGGCGTGCAGGATCCCCACCCAGCGGTTGGCCAGCTGGCGAATGCATTGGCGATGGGTCTTGTTACGGGAACGCAGTTCGTCGTAGTAGGTACAGGCGCCGGGGGATTGCCGAAGCGAGCAGAAGGCCCATTGGTCCAGGGCATCAGCCAGGCGCCGGTTGCGTGCGTGGCGAGCGAGCCTTGGCCGCACCGAAGACGAAGCCGATGTAGCCGTGGAACAAGAAAGCGAGGACGATGCCGGCGCACGACAGGCCGTAGAGGACCTTGCGGTCCCGGCGGGCACCGCCGAGGGGGCGAGGGCGTCGAAGCGCCGCTGGTGGAACACGTGGCTGAGCGACGAGACGATGAACGATCCGGCGACCAGCCCGGAGTGCGTGAGCGACCCTCCCATCAGCTCGTCCCTCCCTCGCCGCCGGTCGGGGTCCGGAGTAGGACCCTGCCGGTGAGCTCGTCGTACTGGTTGGTGTTGGTGCCCGCCGCGTACGGGTAGACCGTGTTGAAGGCGGTGGCTGCGTCCACCATGTCGCCGTCGAGGTTGATGCAGAAGACCTGCGGGTGCGTGCCGGCAGAAACATCCAGGCCCTCCGTCGCGTACTGGGCGAGGAGGGCTCCCACCTCGCTGTCGGGGTCGTTAAGGTCGCCGAAGATGCGGGCACGCCCGACGCAGGACGTGACGCAGGCAGGCAGCAGTCCCCGATCGAGACGCTGGACGAAGAAGGTGTACTTGTCGGCGGTCTGTTGGACCGGGTTGAAGAACCGAGCGTCGTAGGGGTAGGCCTGGATGCACTACCCGCAGCCGATGCACTTCGGATAGTCGATCAGCATCAGTCCGTCCTCGCGCTTGAACGTCGCCTCGACCGGGCAGACCTCGACGCACGGCGGGTCATCGCAATGGTTGCACAGGCGCGGGAGGCTGAAGCGCCTCACGCTGGGGACATAGGTCCCCCCTTTGAGCACGACCGGGCCGTCACCGTCGGGGTCGCGCTCCCACTGGCCGACTTCGACGACCTGGACCCAGGTGCGGTAGACACCCACCGGCACGTTGTTCCCGCTCTTGCAGGCGACGACGCAGGACTGGCAGCCGATGCACTTGCAGAGGTCGATCACCATTACCCAGTGGTGCGGTACGCGCGAGAGGTCGACCTGCGAGAACGTGTTGTGGACGTAGGGCAGGCCAGGGGAGTCCTCGATGGTGGGCATCCACTGGGTAGGATCGGACCACCCGTCGGCCACGTTCAACCTCGGCTGGGTCCAGGCTGCCCAGCCAGGACTCAGCGTGTAGAGGTCTTCGGCTGCCGCCGCGCTCGCTGCGACGGTTCTCTTCCGGGCCAGCTGTCTCCGATGACACGGGAGCATGTCTTTCATTGACGATGTAGGCGAGCTAGGGCCATAGGTCCCGAGGTATCACCGTGATTTCCCGCAGACCCACACCCATGATGTCACTCACGCGTGGGCGGCGAACGAGGCGGTGATCCCTGTCGTCGCGGCCGAGGAGGACCAGGGCCGACGCCTCGCCCGGGGAGCTGCACGACGAGCCGCGCCGTTCGAGGCTGCGCAGCTGTTCGCCAGGAAGCACTTCGAAACTCGGCCGTGCAGGTGCAGCTCCAGGAGCACCAGCTGCGCCCTCTCTGCTATTCTATAGATCTATGGAGCATGATTCGGGACGCCGCGCCGACCTCTACGAACAGCTCACCCGGATCGGCAAGGTGGTCGTACACCCAAAGCGCATCGAGCTGCTCGACCTCCTCTGCCAGGCCGAACGCAGCGTCGACGCCTTGGCCTTGGCGACGGGGCTCAAGCTCACGACGGCGTCTGCGCACCTGCAGGTGATGCGCCAGGCGCGCCTGGTCGAGACCCGCCGGGAGGGAACCCGCGTCTACTATCGGGCGGCTGGCGAGGAGGTCTGTCGTTTCGTGCGCGCGCTCGGCGACCTCGGCCGGGCACGTCTGGCGGAGGTCGACCAGATCCTGCGTGCCATCGGGGCGGGCAGCGACAACGCGGAGCGGGTGACCCGGGCCGAGCTGCTCGAGCGCGCCCGGTGCAGCGACGTCGTCGTGATCGACGTCCGCCCGGCGGAGGAGTACGCGGCCGGTCACATCCCCGGGGCGGTCTCGCTGCCCTTGGAGCACTTGGAGGCCCGCCTCGGCGAACTCGACCCCGGCCTCGAGGTCGTCGCCTACTGCCGCGGGCCGCTGTGCCTGCTCGCCCCCGAGGCGGTCGTCACGCTGCGCGCCCGCGGGCTGCGGGCGCGCTGCTTGGAAGACGGGCTCCCCGAGTGGCGCCAGGCCGGCCTCCCCGTCGCCGCCGGCATCGACATGCCCGCCAGGGTGCCGGCGGGCAGACACGAGGCGAGGCCGGGCCGTTGCCTATGAGCACCGCAGCGGTCGACGAGGTCGTCTACCTCGACCACAACGCCACGACACCGGTTGCGCCCGGGGTGCTCGAGGCGATGCTGCCGTACCTGCGCACCGCCTATGGCAACCCCTCGAGCGACCACCCGCTCGGGCGTGCCGCGCGACGGGCCGTCGAGGAGGCCCGGGAACAGGTGGCCACACTCGTCGGCGCCGCGCCCGACGAGATCGTCTTCACCTCTGGTGGCACCGAGTCGAACAATCTCGCCATCTTCGGCATCGCCGCCACGGCAGGGGCCGAGCGGCGCCGGATCGTTACCTCCGCTGTCGAGCACCCCGCCACCGCCGCACCTTGCGGGCACCTCGAGGCGAACGGGTGGGCGGTCACCCGCGTACCGGTCACCCCATCCGGCCTGCTCGACGCGCCAGCCGCTGCCGGCGCGCTCTCGGGCGACGTGGCTCTTTGCACGATGCTGCTCGCCCAGAACGAGACCGGGGCGCTCCTGGCGCTCGCCGGACTCTCGCCGGCGGCGCGCGACGCCGGCGCCCTCGTTCACGCCGATGCCGCCCAGGCAGTCGGCAAGGTCCCCGTCTCGGTCGAGGACCTCGGGGTCGACCTGCTGTCCGTCGCCGGCCACAAGGTCTACGCCCCGAAAGGCATCGGGGCGCTCTACGTGCGCCGGGGCACGCCACTCTCGCCCGTCCTCGTCGGCGCAGGCCAGGAACGCGGGCTTCGGCCGGGCACCGAGAATGTGGCGGGCATCGTCGGCCTCGGCGCGGCGTGCGAGCTCGCCCGCTCCCGCCTCGCCCTCGACTCGGCACGCCTCGGCGCGCTTCGCGAGGAGCTCTTCGCCGCGCTTTGCGCCGCCGTCCCCGGGCTCGTCTGCCACACCCCCCTCGACACCAGTTTGCCGAACACGCTGTACATCTCGTTCCCCGGCGTGCACGGTACAGACCTCCTCGCCCGGGCACCCGGCGTCGCCGCCTCGACCGGCTCGGCGTGCCACGCCGGCGAAGAGACGCCGTCGGCGACCCTTCTCGCCATGGGGATCGCCCCCGAGGTCGCCCTTTCTGCGGTGCGGCTCTCGCTCGGCCGCGACACGACCGGCGCTGAGGTCGCCCTCGCCGCCGACCGCCTCGTCACCGCCTACCACCAGGCACGCGAGGAGCGCCCCGTGCCCGAGACCTCGAAAAGAGAGTGAGCATCTTGATGAACGTCCTCGTCGTGTTGAACGACCCGCCCTATGGCACCGAGCGCTCCTACAACGGCCTTCGCCTCGCCGGATCGCTCGCCCGGCGCGACGGCGTCGAGGTGCGCGTCTTCCTCTTCGGCGACGCGGTCGGCTGCGCGCTCGCGAATCAGAAGGTGCCCGATGGCTACTACCACCTCGACCGCATGGTCACCGCCGTGCTCCGCCACGGCGGGGAGATCGGCTGCTGCGGCACCTGCATGGACGCCCGCGGCTTCACCGACGAGCTACTCGTCGACGGCGCCCGGCGCTCCACCTTGGAAGAGGCGACCGACTGGACGATCTCCGCAGACAAGGTGGTGGTGTTCTGATGGGTGCCCGGGTGCGCATCGTCATCCTCGGCGGCTCCTTCGGCGGGCTGAGCGCCGCCTACGAGCTACGCCGCCACCTCTCCCCCGAGCGCGCCGAGATCACCCTCGTCGCCAAGGACGAGCGCTTCAGCTTCGTCCCCTCCTTTCCCTGGGTGGCGATAGGGCGACGCAGCCTCGAGCAGATCTCCTTCCCCCTCGCCCAACCCCTCGCGAAGAAGCAGGTCGCCTTCGCGCACGAGACCGTCACCGGCATCGACACCGACGCCAAGGTCGTCACGACCGCACGCGCCGAGCACCCCTACGACTTTTTGGTCGTCGCCACCGGGCACCGCAGCGCGAACGAGGCCGTCGCCGGCCTCGGCCCCTTCGACGGGCCCGGCCACTCGCCCATGTCGGCAAGAGAGACCGAAGAGCTCGCCGGCGCCATCGCCTCGCTCCTCGCAGACCCGGGCCCCGTCGTCGTCGGCGCCGCCCCCGGGGCGAGCTGCATCGGCCCGGTCTACGAGCTCGCCTTCGAGCTCGACCACCTTCTCCGACGCCGCAACCTCCGCCACCGCGTCCCGATCACCGTCCTCACCCCCGAGCCGTTCCTCGGCCACATGGGCATGGGAGGTGCCGGCACGATCCGCCAGCTCCTCGAAGCAGCCCTCGAAGAGCGCGACATCACCTACCGCACCTCGGTCGCGATCACGCGGATCACCGACGAAGCCGTCGAGGCCGAAGGGCTTCGCCCCACGCCGTCTCTCTGCTCGATAGTCATCCCACCCCTCGCCGGCGTCGAGGCCGTCGCTGCGAGCCCAGGGCTCTCCAACCCGAAGGGCTTCGTCCCCGTCGACGACCACTACCGCCACCAGGCCGCCGACGGCGTCTACGCCGTCGGGGTCGCCGTCGCCCTCCCCCCGGCCGGCGAGACCGCCGTGCCGGTCAACTTCCCCAAGACCGGCCACATGACCGAGCAGATGGCCGACATCGCCGCCAGGGACATCGCGGCGCGCATAGACGGGCGAGAAGCCGAGACCGCGGAGCTTTCCGCGCGCTGCGTGCTCGACATGGGCGACCGGGGTGCCTACATGGCCGTCGACCCCGTCCGCCCGCCGCGCAACAAGATCCCGACGGTGTCCGAGGGTCGCCGGTGGCTCTACGCCAAGCAGGCCTTCGAGCGCGCCTACCTCGCCACCGCGCGCCGGGGCCACCGGATGCCCACCACGCTCGGATGGTGAACGTGTCGGAGCGCGTCGACGCCAGCCTGCCCAAGGTCGCAGAGCTGCTCGTCGTGTGTGCCCATCCCGACGAAGCGTCCTTCGGCCTCGGCGGCGTGCTCGGCGCCTTCGTGGACCGAGGGACTCGGGTCCGCGTGCTGTGCCTCATCCACGGGGAAGCCTCCGCCTGACTATTCGGGATCCTTGGACCACCGTTTCCAGAATCCCTGGACCACGGCACCGAAATCTCAGGACCACCGCGGCGGAATCCTTGGACCAGACTTTCCTGGTCCCTCACACTCGTTCTCAACTCAGTTCAACCACCCGCTCGATCGGCCACTTGGGGCCGGAATCGGCACCTGATTGGCCAAGCTTGGGAGTTGGTTGTTCATTTGGCAGTAGTAGCGGGCTGTGGGTCCTGTTGACGAAGGGCCCCCGGAATTGCCCCAGATAGGCCCAAGCGGCGAGCCGGGCCGTCCGCGGGCTGCTCCGTCTGCTTGACCCGGAGATGCTCCTGCTTCTTGACCGGGGCTTTCCCGGCTAGGAGCTGTGGCAGCAAGCAGCAGCGACCGGAGCCCAGCTGTGCTGGCGGACGAAGTTGAACGCGGTGCTGTCGCCCAAGACGCCGCGCCCCGACGGTTCCTACCTGTCGGTGCTCCAGCCGCCTCAAGGCAATCCCGGGGCGCCGATCACCGCCCGGGTGGTCGAATGCACCCTCACCCATTCCTCGCGCCCAAGCGATCAGGGCCCGATCCGGCTCATTACCACCCTGGCCGAGCCGACCATGGCGCCCGCGCTCGAACTCGCCTCGCTCTACGGCGCGCGCTGGGAGCACGAGAACGCCTTCGATGAGCTGACGACCCACCAGCTGACGACCACCAGCGAGGTGCGGGGCGGGTGCTGCGCTCCAAGTCGCCCGAGATGGTCACCCAGGAGATCTACGCCCACCCGCTCGTCTACTTCGCGATCAGGTCCCTCATCAATCGGGCCGCCGAGCCCGAAGAGCTCGACCCGGACCGGATCTCGTTCATCGCCTCGCTGCGCGTGGTCCGCCGCCAGGTCACCGACCAGGCGGCCTTTTCCCCCTGAGCACCTGGCGACCGCCTTTGCCGAGGCGACGGCCGAGATGCTGGAGCGGCTTGGCAGGCGGCGATTGCGAGTCAACCCAAGGGTGATCAAGCGCAAGATGTCCAACTGGCCCGTCAAACGCGCCGAGCACCGCAATCCTGCTCGCCCGCAGGCGCCACCGCGCGACACGATCGTTCTCATCGGTCCGTCTCGGACTACCTCCCAGCGGCGGCAACCGCGAGCGGCGGTCGATCCTTAACTAAGGGGTATTTTGCCTAGTACGGGCTCCGTTCCGAGAAGATCTTGGTGGGGTTCTCCTCCGTCATCTGCCTGATCTGCTCCTCGGTGACACCTCGCTCACGCAGGGCGGGAATGACGTCGCGGAGGATGTGCATGAAGTGCCAATTCGGCGTGGCCACCTCCAGCGCCGCATCATCGAACCAGTCGTTGTGGCAGGCCGCGTCGTGGCTCAGGACCATCTTGTTCGCATATC
>JAJYJR010000256.1 GCA_021789355.1 Chloroflexota bacterium
TGCGCGCCCCGGCCGGCTGTGTCCCGGGCACGAGGCCGGCATGTCAAGGATCACACGTGACGTGAACACGGCGAGCATGCGGGGCTGGCTGAGCGATCCACGGGAACACATAGATAGGGTCGCCTGTCGCGTAGACCGCGCCCGGAACCTTCGTCGGCGTGATCTGCGGATGTGGCAATGAGAACAGCCTGCCTCGGCCATGTCCATGACCGCCCCACCGCGCGAGGACGGCCCAGCCTGTCCCGTCGGACCAAACCGAGACCGCCCCTGGGCACGCGCGGTGGTTCGCGTGCGCAGCTGTCAAGCAGCGTCGGCCGCCGTCAGTCTCTGCCAGGACACACGTGTCGTCCCTCCCGTTTACATGACGTGCGAAACGAGCGTGATGGGCAGCAGGCGATGGGCGCGGCCGGTCGGGCAGTGCGGGCCGGTCGGGCAGTGCGGGCCGGTCGGGCAGTGCGGGCCGGTCGGGCAGTGCGGGCGTGCCGCACCACCAGTCGCCCGCTGGGTGGCTCACGCCAAACCAGCGGCACGAATGGCGGCCAGGGCGGTCGCGTAGTCGCGGTACCGCGGCCGCGCTCGATGGACCTCCTCGAAATCGATCCAGCGGCGCTCCCGACCTGAGGCCACGGGATCCAGCACGACCAGCGCCGACGCGCGTCCCGACACCGGGGGCTGGCCGCCCAGCCACGCAGCAAGCACGTCAGCGGGATCGGGGCAGGTCGCGCGGAACGTAGCCTGGCGCAGCCGGAGGACGTGGAGCACCTCCGAGGACCAGAGCGCCGCGATCGCGTGCGTTTCACTCCTCCAGCGTCCGACGCCCAGCCGCTCGGCGAGGATCGGTCCGAGGTAGGCGCGCTTCGCCCCGAACGCTCCCAGCGCTTCCTGGACATTCGGGAACCGAGTCCGGTTCTCGACGTGGAGGAGCGCCCTGCGCCCCCGGTCCCAGGCGACGAGGTCGGCGCGGCCGGCGAACTGAAAGTGCTGGTACGGCTCATCCAGTGCCAGCTCGAACCCGAGGCCGCCCAAGATGCGCGCCTCCACTTCGCCCATCGCGGCGTGGACGGGGTCCACATCGCGACGCCCCCCGGCAGAGCGCTGGTGCTGGTCGACCAGGCGCGCATCGAATTGGAGGCGGAGGGCCGACCCGAGCCGGACGTACGCTTCGATCGAGGCAGATTCGCCCCGCTCGACCAGGTAGACCAGCGACCGGGATACCCCAGCCTCGGCCGCGAGTCGCTGCCGTGACCACCCCCGCGCCTCACGCCGCGCGGCGACGGACGCGCCGAGCTCCACCGCGAGTGCGACGAGCGCGTGGTGGACCGCGGGGGGCAGCGGGCCGGCAAAGGTGGCAGGCGACATGGCACGTCAAGTGAACATCCCGGCTCTTTGCGGGCACTCAACGGAGCCTTATCGCCCGGTCATGGCCCGAAGGTGGCCCGAGGGTGGCCCGGTCACCGCCCGAGACGGGGGCCCGGTCATCGCCCGAGACGCTGTCGAGAAGCGATCGGACGAGCGCCCCTCGTTCCGGCGGCGGGGTCACCGTACCCCCGCCCCGTCGCCGGGGCAGCGACCATCGACGGATGGGTCACCTGCCCGGTCGCGTGTTCACATCACGTGCGATTGCGCCTCGTGGACCGGCGGGGACGCGCATGGCGGGGCCGCAGTCGCGGCGGGCCGGCGGCGGGAAGCTGCGCTCAAGACACGGCCCGGGCGCGGCGGTCTGCCACGCCGGCGGACCGGGGCCCGACCTCGCGGCCGTGGACCTCGCGGCCGTAGACCGACCTCGCGGGCGTGAACCTCGCGGCCGTGGACCTCGCGGCCGTGGACCTCGCGGCCGTGGACCTCGCGGCCGTGGACCTCGCCGGTCAGCCCTGACGCCCTCGCTGCCAGGACTTGCCCTCGGTCGCAACCGACGGCGCGTACACCATCTCGACCCGCTGCATGGCGCGGATGTCGCGGGCGCCCAGCGCGGCCATCGACTGGCGCAGCGCGCCGACCAGGTTCTCCGATCCGTCCGTGACACGCGCAGGCCCGAAGAGGATCCGCTCCAGCGTGCCGGTCGTGCCCACGCGGATGCGGGTGCCCCGGGGCAGTGTCGGCGAGGGCGCGGCCATACCCCAGTTCATGCCGCGGCCCGGCGCCTCCTCCGCCCGCGCCAGCGGCGAGCCCAGCATCACCGCGTCCGCGCCCGCGGCGATCGCCTTGGCGATCTCCCCGCCGCGCCGCATCCCGCCGTCGCCGATCACGGGCACGTAGCGACCGGCCTCGTCGAAGTACGTGTCGCGCGCCGCCGCGACGTCGCTGATGGCCGTGACCTGCGGCACGCCGATGCCGAGAACCTCCCGCGTGGTGCAGGCGGCCCCCGGCCCCACCCCGACGAAGATCGCGGCGATCCCCTGGCCCATCAGCTGGTATGCGGCCTCGAACGAGGTCGTGTTCCCGACCGCGACCGGGATCGGCATGAAGCGGGTGAAGTCGGCCAGCTCGAGGGGATCGTAGCCGGTCGCGAGGTGGCGCGCCGAGCTGACCTGCGACTGCACCAGGAAGAGGTCCGCGCCGTGCTCCGCGCAGAACGGCCCGAACCGTCGCGCGGCAGCCGGTGTGGCGGCGACCGCGGCCGGCGATCCCGCGGCGTGGATCTCCTCGATCCGCCGCGCGACGAGCTCCTCGCGGATCGGCTGCGCGTACGCCTCGGCCAGCAGGCCCTGGACCTCGCCATCCGTGGCCGTCGAGATCCGCTCGAGCAGCGTGTCGGCGCTCTCGTACCGCGTCTGCACGCCTTCCAGGTTGAGGACTGCGAGCCCGCCGAGACCGGCGAGCACACCCGCGAACCGCGCGTCGACCACGGCATCCATGGCCGCCGCGAGGACAGGGATGCGCAGGCCGATCCCGCCAATCTCCACCGTCGTGTCCACGTCGGCCGGCTCCACTGTCTCCGTCCCGGGCGCGAGCGAGACGTCGTCGAAGCCGTAGGTCGGTCGGATCGAATCGACCTTCGAGGCCCGGCGCCGGAGGGGCGACTGCGGGTTGGTGGAGGCGGGGGGGCTCGAGGCCTGCAACACGATCGATCGACTCCCTCTTGGCGTGGCGGTCGAGATGGTTGCAAGGCAGTATAGCGGCATGGACGTGCCCTCCCGCAACCCCGACCCGTTCACGACAGCCACGGCAGCGCCCGGCGCCGACACGATTCCGACCGGCGGACGCCCCCCGGCCGGCACCCCCGCCGACCCCGTCCTGGTCACGCTCGATGCGATCCGCGCGGCCGTCGAGGTGATCCGGGGCGTGGTGGTCCGCACGCCGCTGCTGCCGTTCGGACAGGTCATCCAGGGCGACCGGTTCGGCCGGACCCGAGCCTGGCTCAAACCCGAGTCGCTCCAGCCGATCGGCGCGTTCAAGCTCCGCGGCGCGTACTACAACATCGCGATGCTGCCGCCGGAGCGGAGGGCAGCTGGCGTGGTCGCCCACTCCAGTGGCAACCACGCGCAGGGCGTGGCCCGGGCAGCGCGGCTCCTCGGGGTACGGGCCGTGATCGTCATGCCGTCCGATGCGCCCGCGGTCAAGGTCGAATGCGTCCGGGCGGACGGCGCCGAGATCGTCGTGGTGGGGCCGTCGAGCGAGGAGCGCGCGCAGAGGGCGGTGGAGCTGGCACGGAGCGAGGGGCTGTCGATGGTCGCGCCGTACGACGACGCCGCCACGATCACCGGCCAGGGCACGATCGGGATCGAGATCGTCGAGCAGCTGGCGGCAATCGAGGCGCTGGACGGCGCAGGGATGGCGCCCGGGACGGGCACAGGGGTGGCCCCGGCCGCGGGAACAGGGATCGAGTCGTCGGCCGGCGCAGGGATGGCGCCCGGGACGGGCACAGGGATGGCGCCCGGGACGGGCACAGGGATGGCGCCCGGGACGGGCACAGGGGTGGCCCCGGCCGCGGGAACGGGGATCGAGCCCGGCCCGTTCACCGTGCTGGTCCCGGTCGGTGGCGGCGGCATCGCCAGTGGCGTGTCCGTCGCCGTCAAGTCGCTGCGCCCCGACGCGGTCGTGCTCGGCGTGGAGCCCGAGCTGGCCGCCGACGCGCGCGACTCCCTCGCGCAGGGCCGGATCGTGACCTGGCCCGCCGAGCAGGTCGGACGGACGATCGCCGACGGCCAGCGCACCGCCCACATCGGGCAGATCCCGTTCGTCTACCTCCGCCGGTTCCTCGACGGAATCGTCACCGTGTCCGAGGACGAGATCGCCCGGGCCATGGTCCGCGCCGCGCGGGAGGCGCGGCTGGTGCTCGAGCCATCCGGTGCCACGACCCTCGCCGCGTGGCTCTTCCACGCCGGCGAGCTTCCCGCGACGGGTCGCGTAGTGTGCATCCTCAGCGGGGGGAACGTGGACCCGGCGCGCTACGAGGAGTTGCTGGCGTTGGGGATCGCGGCGGGCGGGTGATCGCGGCGGCGAACCGCGAAGCGCCGACTGCGGTGGACCGCGCCACTGAGGTGGGCCGCGCCGACTGCGGTGGACCGCGCCACTGCGGCGGGCCGCGCCGACTGCGGCGGGCCGCGCCGACTGCGGTGGGCCGCGCCACTGCGGTGGGCCGCGCCACTGCGGTGGGCCGCGCCACTGCGGTGGGCCGCGCCACCGCCTCTGGCGCTGCGCCGTGGTCCCGGAGGCTACAGTCGCTCGAACCGCTCGACCGGCAGCACGAACACTACCGCGCCGCCCATCTCGACCTCGACCGGGTACGGAAGGTAGAACTCGCCTGGCTCCATGATCGGCGGCATCGGGTTCACGATCTGCGTCCGGGCGTGACACTGCTCGCCCACGATCCCGATCACCTCGTCGACCTGAGTGTCCTCGACTCCCAGCATGATCGTGGCGTTGGTCTGCTTGAGGAAGCCGCCCGACGAATGGAGGCGGGTGGCGCGGAACTCCCGTTCGAGCAGCGCGTCCACCAGCGCGCCCGCGTCCTCGCTGTGCACGATCGCCACCACCAGCTTCACGGGTAGCAGTATAGGCGGGGGCCTGTGCGGATCCCCGTGCCCAGCCCCGCGCTGATCCCCGTGCGGATCCCCGTGCGGAGCCGCACGTAAGGGCGCGGGTCCCCGTGTCGGGGCGCACATCGGGCCGGGTATCATGCCCCCACGCGCGCTCTTAGGCGCGCGCACAGGCCCGTGGAGAGGCGCATGTCGAGCCATCACGCAGCACCCCACGACTCGCTCGTGTCCGGCATCCTGCTGATCGCCGCGACGAGCGACCTCGGCGAGCGGCTCGACGGCCTGGCACGCGAGGCAGCCGCACTGGTCGACGGTGCCGCGGTCATCCACCTCCTCGACGAGGACGAGCAGGTGCTCCGGCCCGTGGCGGCCCACCCCGTCGATCCGGACGACGAGCCCACCCTGCACCTTGCCGGCAGCGATCCGATCGATGCCGCCGCACTCGCGGCGCGGGACCGCCACGAGGTCGTCTCCGATGGCGTGGATCACGCGACGGCGGCGCTCCATGCGGTCCCCGGCACGACCGTGGCCCTGCACCTGCCGCTCGTGCTCGAGCGACCTGCCGAGAGCCCGGACGTCGAGGGCGTTCTCACAGTCGCCGGCGGCGCGTCGGTGGCGGCGCCCGTCCTGGAGTCGCTGCGCGCTCTCGCCACACTTGCCGCGGTAGCCGCCCACCAGGCCCATCTCGAGTCGGCCCTGGGAGAGCGCGCCGACTGGTTCGACCGGGTCGCGCACACCGACCCACTGACCGGACTCGCGAACCGTCGCACCCTCGACCGCATGCTGGAGCTCGAGCTGGCACGCGCCGCACGCCAGGGCACGGAGCTCTGCGTGGCGCTGTTCAGCGTGGACGGACAGGATCGGCTCGCGGAGCGGCACGGTGCCCGCGCGGCGGACGACGTGCTGCGGCGCGTGGCCGCGGCCCTCGCGGAGACGGTGCGGCTGGTGGACATGGTCGCGCGCTACGGCCGCGCGGAGTTCGTGGTCGTGGCGCCGGGATCGACCGGCATGGCGATGGCGAACCGGGCGGCGGCGGCCGTCCGCAGCCTCGAGCCCGGCGACGGTGGCACGGCGGTGTCCGTGAGCGTTGGCGTGGCCGCGTTCCCCGCCCATGGGACCACCAGCGAGGAGCTCGTGACGGCGGCCGAGGCGGCGCTCGATGAGGCGCGGAGGCAGGGCGGGGCGGTGGTCGGGGCGAGCTGATCGGCCGTCCACCGCGGGCCCCGGGTCTGCCGCGCCAGCCACCCACCGCCGGCGCGACTACGGCCAACCGCTCCCTCAGCGTTCCTGCTTACCCGCCTCGCGCGTCACGTCCAGGAACGCCTCGACCGCCGCGTGCACGTCGGCAGCCACCCTGTCGGCCGGCCGGTCCGCGTCCACCACGCGCCAGCGATGCGGCTCCACGCGGGCCAGCTCGAGGAAGCCGTCGCGCACGCGCCCGTGGTAGGCCATGTCGAACGCGCCGGACCGCTCGAATCGGGTCATTCCGTCCGGTTCCCCCAGGACCCGCCGTCGCAGGCCCGCATCCACCGGCAGGTCGAGCAGGATCGTCAGGTCGGGCTGGATGCCACGTGTGGCGAACGTGCCGATCTCGCGGAGCCGGTCGAGCGGGAGCCCGCTGCCATACCCCTGGTACGCCACCGTGGAATCTGCGTACCGGTCGCACACGACCACGGCGCCCCGGGCGAGCGCCGGCTCGATCACGTCGTCGACGTGCTGGGCGCGCGCGGCGTCGAAGAGCAGCGCGTCGGCGCGGGGACTGTGCGCCGATGCGTCGTCGGCATGCAGGAGGATGTCGCGCACCCGCTCGCCGATCGGGGTTCCCCCGGGTTCGCGGGTCAGCACGACGTCGAGGCCGCGCGCGCGGAGCGCCTGCGCGAGACGGGTCGCCTGCGTCGACTTGCCCGAACCGTCGGGCCCCTCGAACGTGATGAACCGCCCCTGCTGCACCATCCGCAGGCAGTCTACCGGCTCGGCCGTCCTTGTCGCGGCTCGGACCCACGGAATCTGGGGGCCACGGGGAGAAGAACAGTTCACAAGGCCGTTCACAGGACACAGGCCGTTCACAGGCTATTGACTCGGCTGAACGGATCGCGGACCATGACCAACCAGGCAGTCCGCTGTCGTCCCGACAACTTGTTGACGGACTGAAGGCAACCAAACATGACCGTGACTGATTCCGTGACGACGTACGTGAGCCGGAACGTCGAACGGATCCTCGGCTTCGCCCCCGACGAGATCTCGGCGTGCCGGGTTGGTGGCGGCAACATCTGGCAGTCGACGATCGGGCGAGCGTGGACGAATCAGGTCGCGCGGGCGCAGGCGACACGGGCGCAGGCGACACGGGCGCGCGAATGGGAGACCGAGGCACGATTCCTCCGTCGCGTGCGCCACTCGGCCATCCGGGTCGGCTCGTTCAGACTCGCAATTCCCCGTGACCGCGACGGGAGCCGCCTCTCGTCCGCGCCCCAGCCGCGCCGCGCGCCCTCGCGCCGAGTGCGCGTCCCGCGGGGGGCGGGGGGAGCCGGACCTGCGCGGCACGCGACGTCGAGCTCCACACGTTCCAACCAGCGTCGGCGAGCGGCTGGACGACCGGCGCTACGTCAGTCCCGGGCCGGTGACTGCGCCCGGCGCGGTCGCCCAGCCCGAGGAGGTAAGCCCGGGCTGCTCACGCGAGTTGACCGACAGGCTGTGCCAGGAATGCCGAGCCGTCGCGCCAGGCGGTCGCACGTGACCGGTATCGCTCTCGGCCCCAACCGGGGAACACTGGCACCGGAGTGGTTCGCGAGTCGCGAGGCCCGCCCGGTCCACGTCCGCCCTTGGCCGCCTCACCTCAACCGCTCCTCGTCCGATCGCGCGCCCTCGCCGTGCGCCTTCCGGCCACGCCTGTCCCGATCGCCATTCGGAGGGTCAATCGATG
>JAJYJR010000257.1 GCA_021789355.1 Chloroflexota bacterium
GGGAGGTCACGCCGGACGAGCTCGCGGCCAATCCCGACCTCTTCGGCGCCCTCGGCGGATTCCGCAACCGCATCTACCACCACTACTACCGCGACTTCCGTCTCGATGTCCTTCGCGACACCGTCGATGTCGAGCTTCCCGCCAAGCTCGCCCTCTGGAAGGCCCGCCAGGCAGCCACGCCGTAGCCCTGAACGGAGCCGCTGCCCCCAGAAGCATCGCAAACTGCCAACTGACGACTCTCGATTCGCCACCGCATTTGCCTCACCTCACCCGACGCTGGTGATGCAGCCATACCGATCGTCGCCGCGCACCTGCCGGTGCCGGCGGAGCCGACGGTGATCAGGGCGACCTCTCCGCTCAGCCGGCCATCTCGCCCGGCCGCGAGCTCACCTCCGATCGAACGACGCGGGTGCGAACGATCGCGCCGCGCTCGAAGTACGCGAGAAGCGCGAGGCTGACGCCGCCGATGATGAAGTGGACCAGGACCACAGGCAGCTCGACTGGACGGGCACTGAGCAGCCCGTCAAGCAGGGCCGAGGCGCCGAAGGCCAGCCCGTTGAGCCCCGCGACCAGGAGCAGTCCGGGGATCACGACAAAGCCCAGGGGTATTCGTCTCCACAGCAGTGCGCCGCCGAGGAGCAGCACTGGCGTGCCCAGCGCGTAGTCGACGACCCACTGGGGGCGCATCGCGGCCGCGCTCGGCGGGCTGCCGAGCGAGCTCGTGACGGCCGCCGTCAATCCGACATAGGCGAGCACGGCGATGAGGAGCAGGGCCATGCCGACAACGCGTGCCGGCGCCCGGGTCAGACGCCGGTGGACCTCCTCGGCGTCGATGCTGACCACGATCCCGATCAGGGTCCACGCGCTCAGCGTCACGACCGCGACATACCAGAAGAACCGCCCGCTCAAGGGGGCGCCCACCAGGTACAGGGCGCCGGCGTAGAGGGCGTAGAACAGCGCCCCCGGCCACAGCAGCAGGCCGATGAGCAAGCCGCGCCTCGCGAGCCCCATCGAGCCCAGCAGGACCGGGACTCCGAGGATCAGATTCGCGGCGTCACCTCCGCGGGACACCTGGACCAGCGGCGACCCGCTGGCGTACGGGCCATCCGCGCCCGGCACCAGCCCGGCGATCGAGGCGACGGCGAGGGCGAATGCCACGCCGAGCGAGGCGACGTAGGCGACGCTCAGGCTACGCCGGAGCGGCAGGGCGGCGGCGATGGACGGTGACATCAGGTGCTCCCTTCACGCTGCCCCGACCGGCCGAAAGCTCGCTGACATCCCCGACGGGGTCCTGCCGATCCGCAGCGCCGTGACCACGGCCGCGCTGGTGAGCCACAGCGCATAGAGCGGGTAGGGCAGGTAGGCACTCACCCACCCGTCGGCGGCCAGCGGCCCGCTGTCGAGGACGATCCCGCACACCGGGACCAGCTGGGCAACGGCGGCGAGGAGCGAGAGCCATCCGAGCCAGGCCGGGAAGACGGCCGTGCGGAACGTCAGCACGGCGACCGCGACGAGCATGACCGCGAGCGGCAGGTTGGCGACCACGAACAGGGCATCCATGGTGCCGATGAGCGCGGGGTGGCCGGCATCCTGTGGGGCACTGGCCAGGCCGACCTGGAAGGCGAGTGCCGCGAGCGTGATCACGGTCGACGCGACGCCGGCACTCATCGCCACGCTCGACAGCCGGCCGCTGTCGCCATCGGCCCGCGAGAGGACGCTCCGCAGGCTGCCGAGGAACCAGAGGAAGAAGCCGGCCCCAACCACGAACAGCAGGGCCTGGGCTCGCAGCGCCGCCTGGTTCTCGGTGTAGTAGGCCACGATCCTGGCGACCGGATCGCTCGCGCTCAGCGCGCCGCGTTCGAAGAGCATGGCCGCGGCGCCGGTCAGGATCGCCCCGAAGCCGCTCGCCCCCCCCAAGCGTTCCCATCTCGTCTCATCCATGACTGCTATCCCCCTTCCGTTGCCCGCTCACCGGCCCAGCACGGCGTCCGGCGGCCAGCGCAGCCAGAGCACCGCAGCCAGGACAGCCACATTCACGGCCAGGGCGGCGAGCGTGTTGAACATCGGCCACGTGCTGAAGAACAGCACGATGCCGGTGGCCGAGACGAGCGCCGCGGCGACGGCCAGCGGCCGCCAGACGCTGTCCGGCACGATCACGCCCCAGAACGACATCGCGGCGATGACGAAGCCGACCAGCGACACGATCCAGAACGCGCCCGCGAGGGTGGTGGCGGTGTCCGCAGAGAGGGACGGAGCGAGCCAGGAGCGGGCGCTTAGCCAGTCGCCGCTCGGCGTGCCGGGGCGGAACCGGATCCACGCCAGCGCCCCGAGGGCTCCCCCGTGGCCCAGCCCGTGCAGGAGCAGCACGCCCGCCGCGATGAGCTTGATCGTCTGGTCAGACATGTCCCTGCGCCTCCGCTGGCTCGACCCGGAACACCGGGTGGTCGGCCGGATCGGGGAGCGCCGCGAAGAACTCGCGCGCCCGCCACCCCATGTGCTCGCGATACGCGGTCACGACGCGGTCGTGCTCGTCGCCGCCGACCTCGACCGCGTGGAACCCTTCCGTTGTCCGGCCTCGGCGCAGCTCTCCCTCGCCCGCCGCGCGCAGGTTGCGCACCCAGTGGGTCTCACCGCCGCCCGCGACGAGGTAGCGAGCGCCCCCGACCTCGAGCGTGGGGACCGGTGTCCGGATCGGACGCCCCGTGCACCGGCCGCGCACGGTGAGCGTCGGGCCGCCGAGCCAGAGCGTGACCGGGTTCACCACGCGGCGCATGAAGAACCGCGAGGGCACGTACGGTCGCGGTTCCCTCTCGTTCGTGGTCGTCGATAGATCAGTCTGCGGCATCGAAATCCTCCTTCGATCGTTCGATCGTTCGTGCGTCCGCCGTCACGGTCTCTGCCGACGCAGGCATGCGTTGGGCAGCGATGAGCCCGAGGCCCGCGTCCCGCAGCCGGGTCAGCAGGCCGTACAGCGCGGCCTGGTCGACGGCCCGGAAGATCAGGAGCGAGTCGCCGTCCGGCAGCAGCCGGAGCTCGTCGCAACCGAGGGACGTGGCGCGTCGCTGGTCGAGGTGGCCGGCGACCCGGATCTCGTAGCGGTCCATGCCCTGATGCTCGGGCTCGCGCGCCCTCATGGCGCCTCGCGAAAGGCCGGTTGTTCGTCGCGCGAGGGCCCTCCCGAAAGGAGGGGGGTCGGGCCCCGACAATCCGGGGCCGGGCGTCAGACGAGGCCGACCTGCTGGGCGCGCAGGAGCGCCTGGGTCCGGCTCGTCGCGCCAAGCTTGGCGAGCACGTGGCCGACATGCCACTTCGCCGTGCCGAGCGAGACCGTCAGGCCGGCCGCGATCTCCGCGTTGCTCGCGCCGTGGGCCATCAGGCGCAGGACATCGAGCTCACGGGCGGTGAGCGCCTCGAGCAGCCGCCCGTCGGCGGCCTGCCACACCGATGTCCCGGACGTCGATGGCCGTGGCGAGCCAGCCTCGGTCGGCTCGGCGGCGAGAGCGCCGATCACGGCGTCGACGAACGCGGGCGCAGCCGTGCGGACCTGCGGCAGGAGGTGGGCGACGCGTCGCCCGTCGTCGACGAAGCGCCGGATATAGGCGCCAGGGGCGGCGAGCTCGACCGAATGACCGAGCGCTCGCACGGCGTCCGCCCGACGGCCCATCGCCTCGGCCACCGCCGCCTCGAGGACGCCGATCGAAATGAGGTCGGCGACGGCGCCGGCAGCTTCCTGCGCCTCCTTCGTCCGGGCGAGCAGCTCGCCAGCCTCCTCGGGCCTGCCCTGCGCCAGGCGCACCCGTGCGATCGTCGTATCCATCGAACGACGCAGGACCTCGAGGAGCGGTGAGCCGGGCGGTGCGTCGGGCGTTGCCCGGTCCGCCCATCGCCCCGCGCCCGCCACATCGCCCAGCCGCAGGAGGAGCCGGGCCTCGAGCTCGCCGGCGAGCCCGGGGAGCGCCATGCCGGTCGAGCGACGGTCACGCGCACTGGTGTGGAGCGCCTCGAACGCACCATCCTGCTCGCCGCAGGCGAGGCGAACGAGCGCGAGGTAGGAGATCGCCCAGCCGAGCACGGGACGGCCGACCCCCATCTGGCGGGCTGCCTCGAACCCTGCTTCGAGTTCACGACGGGCTTCGACGAGGTCGTTCGCCTCGTAGCGCACGATGCCGAGCACCACGCGGGCCGGCCAGGCGATCAGTCGGGGCCTGCCGTGCGCATCGGCCTGCTGTGCCAGGACGGTGCGGCAGATCGCCTCGGCCTCGCCGCGCTGACCGACGAGCGCAAGGGCGTGGCCCAGGGGGTTGACCGCGGGCAGGACCGCCATCGGGTTTCCGACCTCGAGCGCTTCCCCGTACCCGGCCCGTAAGGTGTCGACGGCCGCCCCATAGTCGCCGCGCGCGAGCCGTCCGAGGCCCGCTGCCAGCAGGCCGAGGGAGCGGAAGAGCCGATCAGGGCCGACGAGCACGAGTCCCTCGTTCGCCAGGCGCTCCGCGTCCGGCCCGGTGACCGTGGCCATCATCGCCTGGAGAATGAGCAACCGTCCCTCCGCCGGCCCGCGCGCGCCCCCCGAGGCGAGACGTTGCCCAGCGAGCGCGAGAGCGGCCCCGACCTGACCCGTCTCGAAGAGCGTCCACGCCTGCAGCCAGACGAGCTCGGGGCTCGCGGCGACCTGGTCCGGTGGCAGGGCCCGCAACCAGCCGAGGATGGTCGCCAGTTCGCCGGCCTCGAATGCCGGCCGGGCGGCATGCTCGACGAGTGCGAGCGCGCGGTCGAGCGCGCCCGCAGCCAGCGCATGGTCGATTGCCTCCGACGGGAGACCGGCGCCATCGAACCAGGCGGCGGCGCGCGCGTGCAGCGCACGTCGCTCATCCTCGCCGAGCTGCAAGCGCAGGTAGTCGGCGAAGAGGCGGTGGTAGCGATACCAGCGCCGCTCGGTATCGAGCGGCACGAGGAAGAGGTTGGCCCGCTCGGCCCGCTCGAGGAGCGCGCCGGCGTCGGGGCGACCGGACAGCTCACGACAGAGCGCGCCCGTGAAGCGCTCGGCGATGGAGGTCCGGACCAGGAACGGGCGAAGCTCCTCGTCGACCCCGGCGAGGACCTCATCGGCCAGGTAGTCGAAGACGAACCGCTGGCTGCCCCCGAAGGCGTCGATCAGCGTCGCCGGATCGGGCCGATTGCGCAGCGAGATCGCGGCCAGCTGGAGACCGGCGATCCAGCCCTCGGTTCGCTCGACGAGGCGCTCGACGAGGCCGGGCTCGAGCGAGAGGCCCGCGGCCGCGAGATGGACGGACGCCTCGTCGTTGGTGCAGCGCAGGTCGTCGGCCCGCAGCTCGAGAAGCCGTCCGTGGGCCCGCAATCGAGCGAGCGGCAGCGGCGGGTCCTCGCGGGTCAGGAGCACCAGGTGTGCGAAGGGCGGCCCGCGCTCGATGAGGAACCGGACGAGGCGATGGACGGGCTCCGCACTGACGAGCTGGTAGTCGTCGATCACCAGCACGAACGGCTCGTCACTCTCGGTCAACGCCTCGACCAGCGAGGCGCTCACGAGCTCCGGGCCGGGGGTCGCCCCGGGACCGAACAGGTCCGCGGTCGCCCCGGCCGCCGTTGGACGGACCGTCGCCAGGCTCGCGCAGAGGTAGCGGGTGAACCGGGCGAGATCGTTGTCGGCCGCGTCGAGCGAGAGCCAGGCGCAGGCGACCTCCCGCGACCGAAGCCAGTCGACGACGGCGACCGTCTTCCCGTACCCGGGTGGCGCCGAGAGCAGGACCAGGCGGGTGCCGTCCTCGAGTCCGCGATCGAGCAACGCGCTCAGGCGCGGTCGCTCGCCATGACCCGCCCCGGTGACCGGAGCCCGGAGCTTGGTCGAGACGAGCGGCTGGGTCGACGTCCGGTCCAGAGGTTGGGAGCGATGGTGGCGCGCGGCCAAGGGGCCCGGTGAGGTCATCGCGGAGCAGCGTACTGCGCGCCCGTCGCTCGGAATCGTGGTTCCGGTCACTTGCCAAGCAGTGCCGTCAAGCGCTCGCCGTGCAGGCGCGAGCTCGCGCCGGCGACGCGGCACCCATCGGCGCCCGCCCGAGGCGCACCCGGGGCACTTCCTACGGCAGGTGGAACGTCGGCGCCGGATCGGCTCCCTGCGCCACGCACGAGGTGTCGAGGCCGCTCGCCGTGCCGGCGTCGATGAACCGTGCGATCACCTGTGGACCGCAGCCGAGGTGGCCGACGACGTGCTCCTGGGCGGGCATCACGGGCACCGCGGAGGTCTACGACCCACGGACCGGGCGGCTTGATGCCGGGCATGCGGGGGTGTACACCTACCGCATTCGGCGGAGGGTGATGACCCGCGGCCCGCGTCCCGGCCGCCTGAGCCGCGTCGAGCCACTGGCGAGTCCGATCCGCCGCGCACGGAGCGAGCGAGCCATGTCTGCCGAGGCGAATCGCAGGGCCCTGCAGGGCTATCTCGTGGACCACGACGAGCAGTACCTTGCCAGCGACGCGGTCTTCACCGACATGTCGAGTGGGCTGGAGTGGATCGGGCGGGAGGCCGTCGCCGGCATGCTGCACTGGTTCTACGAGGTCGCCTTCGACGCGACGTTCGAGAACCGGACCCTCGTCGTCGACGACGAGCACGGCATGCTGGAAGGGATGGTCGTCGGGCGCCATATCGGCGAGTTTGCGGGCATCCCCGCCACGGGCCGCGACTTCCGCGCGCCGATCTGCGTCGCGTACGACTTCCGCGACGAGCAGATCGCGCGTGGCCGCTTCTACTTCGCCGTCCCGGCCTTCCTCGCCCAGGTCGGCGCTGCAAGCGAATGACTGCCTCCAGGATCGGGCTCGGTAGCCGACGCAACCGTCGGATGCGACATGACACCGCCGGAGACGAGTTCATCAGGATAGGACTCGAGCTTCCTCGCGCATTCGGGCTCGTCCAGCCAGTGCTCGAACCTGACCGGCGGTGCCTGACACGCCAGGGCGCCCGGAGGGAACCGGGCACCCTGGCGAGATCGCCTGCTCGACCGGCTGTCAGCCCGTGATCACCTGCAGGAGGACCGCCGGGTAGGCCCAGTCGGTGTCCTCTTCGGACGTGTGGCAGCCGACGTAGTACGCGGCACGTGTCAGGGTCGTCGTCATCGTCTGGCCCGAGTTCATGTACTCGACCGTCCCGTCTGCGCCGATCTGCGGGTAGACGGGGACCATCATCTTCATCTCGCCGAGACCGTCCACGCCGTTGTAGGCGCCAGCACCCGGCACGAGCGCCCAGTCAGGTATCTCCGAGGACTTGTGCGTGGATGTGTACTCCACGATCTCGTCCCAGGTCGTGCCCCCGGCGACGGGGAGGACGATCAGTCCGGCGCCCTTCGTGGACTTGAACGCCTCCGGCGTGTTCTCCATCGACCAATCGAGCACGGCTCCGGATGGCACGACCGAGGGACCGGCGTACGTGCACGTCTTCCCATCGAACGTGACCTTGACCGCGATGGCCGTCGCGGATGGGACGGGAGTCGGGGTCGCCCTGGCGGGCGCCGCTGTCGCGGTGGGCGCCGGCGCCGGGGCGGATGGTGCGGCGCTGGTGGCCGCGCTGCCGCACGCGGACGCGAGCAGCGCCACTGCTGCGACCGATGTCATCAAGCGTCCCATGACGCACCGCCTTCCCTTGCCTCGACACCCGGGTCTCCGAGTGCCCGGGATCGCGACGATCCTGCGCGGGGCGGGTTTGCATCGGGCCAGGAACCGGTTAGCCCCCGGACACATCGGACGGCCCCCCGGACGTAGCCGCGCTCCGGCTGCGGTCGATGCCCACCAGGACGTCCTCCAGGCTGCCCTCTCCCCGGGTCAGGTACGTGAGGATGCCCTGGGTGAAC
>JAJYJR010000258.1 GCA_021789355.1 Chloroflexota bacterium
ATCCGCGATGTCACCGAGCGGGAGAACCTTCGGCTCGACCTGGCCCGTCGGGCGACACATGACGATCTGACCGGCCTTCCCAATCGAGCCCTCTTCGGCGACCGGCTCCAGCATGCGCTGGCTCGCCGGCCCGACGCCAACGCCCTCGGCCGGGCGGTCTTCTTCATCGATCTCGACGGGTTCAAGGCGGTCAACGACAGCCTGGGTCACCAGGCCGGGGACGACGCCCTGCGGGCGGTGGCGGAGCGACTGACCGCCTGTCTGCGCTCGGGCGACACCGTCGCGCGGCTGGGCGGCGACGAGTTCGTCGTCCTGCTCGAGGACGTGGCGGACCTTGCCAGCGTCGAGGAGATCGCCGATCGGATCCTCGCGGCGGTGGCCCGGCCTCTTGCCCTTGGCGGCGCGGAGATGCGATTGACCGCCAGTCTCGGGATCGCCACATCGCGACCGGACGTCTCGTCGGAGGACCTGCTCCGGGAGGCGGACAGCGCCATGTACGCTGCCAAGCGGAGCGGCACCGGCCGTCGCGCCCGGCTCGGCTGACCGCGCGGGAGACGGCGCGGGCCGGACAGCCGCGTCAGACAGCTGGACGATGGTCCACCGGCCCGTGCGATTCCCGCGGGCGGTTCGGGCCAGTTGCCGCGCTTCGTATCGTTGACGCATGCCCGCCGGACCGCTGATGCTCGAGGTGGCCGGGCACGCCGTCGCCATCAGCAACCCCGACAAGGTCTTCTTCCCGGCGGCCGGCCACACGAAGGCCGACCTCGTGCGCTACTACCTGGCGGTGGCCGACGGGGCGCTGCGCGGCGTGGCCGGGCGGCCCATGGCGCTCAAGCGGTACGTGAACGGGGCCGGCGGCGAGTTCTTCTTCCAGAAGCGCGCGCCGCGGTCGCGGCCCGGCTGGATCGAGACGGTGGAGCTGGCCTTCCCATCGGGCAGGACGGCCGACGAGATCGTCGTGAGGGATGCCGCCCAGCTCCTCTGGATCGTGAACCTGGGGTGCATCGACCTGAACCCGCACCCGGTGCGCGCGGACGACCTGGAGCACCCCGACGAGCTGCGGGTGGACCTGGACCCCGGGCCGGCCGTGCCCTGGGACGACGTGCGCCGGGTGGCGCTGGTGGTGCGGGACGTGCTCTCCGACCACGGGCTGGCCGGCTGGCCCAAGACGTCCGGGTCGCGGGGGATCCACGTCAACGTCCGGATCGAGCGCCGCTGGGAGTTCGACGAGGTCCGCCGGGCCGCGCTGGCGCTGGCTCGCGAGGTGGAGCGGCGGGTCCCGGAGATCGCGACGAGCCGCTGGTGGAAGGAGGAGCGGCACGGCGTCTTCATCGACTACAACCAGAACGCGAAGGATCGCACGGTCGCATCGGCCTACTCGGTGCGGCCGATGCCGGACGCCCGCGTCTCCACGCCGCTGACCTGGGCCGAGGTCCCGACGGTCGATCCGGCCGCGTTCACGCTGGCGACCGTCCCTGAGCGGTTCGCGCGCCTGGGCGATCCCGGGGAGGGCATCGACGAGACGACCGGCTCCCTGGACGGGCTGCTCGACCTGTCGGCGCGCCAGGAGGCGGCGGGGCTCGGCGAGGCGCCCTGGCCCCCGCACTACCCGAAGCCGGCCGACGAGCCGCCGCGGGTGATGCCGTCGCGGCGACGGATGACGATGCCGCTGGTCGAGATCGCGCGGGCGGCGGCGAAGGACGACGCGCTGGCGGGGCTCGCGCGATGGCGCGACCGGCATCCCGAGGCCGCCCGACACGTGCGCGGGGAGGACGTGCTGGTGGACGCGATGCGCGGGCGATACACCACCTGGACGCGGATCCGGGTCAACCTGAAGAATGTGCCGCCCGAACTGCGCCCGGCCCAGGAGCCGCTCGACCCCGACTACAACCCATGGTGATCGTCGCGGTCTGATCCGCGAAGTAGCTCACCCATGATCCATATCGCAGAGCGTGGACATCCTGCGCCGACATCCTGCGCCGACTTGTGCGTCACGAACGGCTGATACGAAGGGGGGGTATCCACGTGAGTGCAGCGGGCGGCAAAGCGAACATTGTGGGATGTGCCGCCCAGACTGTATGCTTCGCGAGGATCGCGCATATTGACATTCTGGGTGCGATATCCCAGCATGTATGCGAGGACCCATACATACTGGGGGTTCAGCAAGAGACATGGCGCCAGGAGAGCGACGGAAGTGGCCCGACGTCGTCTTCGTTGGCGACCTGTCGCGCGCTGCCCTGGCCAACGCCGCCAGAACCGGCCGGGCCGTCCGACTTGGGCCCGGCATCTACGCAAAGAGCGGGTTGGGCACGCCCGAGGAAGTGGTACGCCGCAACTGGGTTCAGATTGTCGACCACGAACTGCCGGGCGCCATCATCACCGATCGTTCAGGCCGCCGCGGCACCCCCGCGGACGGAATCCTCACCGTCGTGCATCGTCGCAAGCGACCGCTCGAGCTGCCCGGCCTGAGCATCCTCCCTCGTCCCGGGGTTGAAGCGCTGCCCGGCGACCAGCCCCTCGCCGGAATGCGCGTCGCCTCTGGTCCGCGGGCCATGCTCGAGAATCTGTGGGGCCGCGGCCGGGCGCGATACCTCTCCCAGGGCGAGATCGAGGCGTGGCTCGCGGATATTCTCGTCACAGGTGGCCCGGCGCACCTCAACTTCATCCGCGACGAGGCTCGTCGCCTTGCGCCACTCGGCAAGTGGGAGCGAGAGTTCCACCACTTGGACTTGTTGATCGGGGCGGCTCTCTCGACGGCGCCCCTCACCGTACTCGAGACAGACGTTCTCAGGTCGCACGCCTCGGGCAGCCCCTTCGACCATCGACGCCTGGAACTGCTCGAGACGCTGGCGGGCGAACTCTCGGAGATAGCGCCCGAGCCGCTCCCGCTGTTCGATCAGGACGCCGAGAGGCGGAGACTCCTGTCGTTCTATGAGGCCTACTTCTCCAACTACATCGAGGGTACCGAGTTCACCCTCGACGAAGCCGCTGCCATCGTGTTCGACGAGATCACTCCGCCCGATCGACCTGAAGATGCGCACGACATCCTGGGCACGTACCGCATCGTGGCGGACGAACGCGAGATGGCGCGCACTCCATCGGACGCGGATGATTTCATCGCGCTGCTGCAGGATCGCCACCGGCTGCTCATGGAGGCCCGCGCGGACAAGCACCCGGGGCGCTTCAAGCAGCGCGCGAACAGGGCCGGCTCGACGGTCTTCGTGGCCCCAGCTCTCGTCGAGCAGACCCTTCTGCGCGGGTTCGACATCGGAAGCCGCCTGATCGATCCCTTCGCCCGGGCCGTTTACATCAGCTTCCTCGTCAGCGAGGTTCATCCGTTCGACGACGGTAACGGTCGCATGGCACGAGTCATGATGAATGCGGAGCTGTCGAAGGCGCGCGAGGGGAGGATCATCATCCCCACCGTCTACCGCAACAACTATCTGGCCGCGATGAGGGCGGCCACACACAACCGGAACTTCGCCAGTCTCGTTGCTGTACTTCGTTTCGCCCAGCGATATACGGCACGGATCGACTTCTCCACCCGATCCACCGCAGAGGCTGACCTCGCACGAACGAATGCGCTTCGGGATGCCAATGAAGCCGACCTCATCGGGATCCGTCTCCGGATGCCCGACTGACCTCCGATGCGACAGCCGGGCGGCCGCCATCCACTTGTCCAGACGTGCCGTTGATCTCGTCCACAGCGTGCGGCAATGCTGTTGGGCACTGACCTGAACGGAGGCGCGGCGCGAACCGATTGGTTCGTGGCGAGTGATCCCGCCTGGGAGCGTTTCGTGGAGGAAGCGGTGGAGTTTCTCGCGCCCGTCTTCATAAAGAGGTCCCGAAATCGAGCTGCCGACGAGTGCATACATCACACGAAGGAGCGGGTGCCTCAGGCCCGCCAAGCGTCAGTCGCGACGGCAGTCCGAGCCCGCCGGATCCGACGAGTGGGCGAGCCACGCGAGCAGTGAACACGCGCGCCAACACACGCGCGCCGACGTTCACACACGCGCGCCGACGGTCTTGACAAACATGGCCCTTGGTGGCTACATATGGCCATGAAGCGCGTCGGCGTCGCGGACCTGAAGGATCAACTCTCGAAGCATCTACACGCGGTCGAAGCCGGTGCCGAGGTCGAGGTGACCGATCGGGATCGTCCGATCGCACGGATCGTGCCTGTGCGCCCGGGCGTGCGGGTTGCCGTTCAGCCACCTCGCACGCCCTTCGCGTCCATCCGTGACCGAAGCTACCCGCGCGCGGGATGGACGGTGAGCTCGACCGAGCTGCTGCTCCAGGAACGCCAGGGGCGTTGAACGCCTACATCGACTCCTCCGTGCTCCTTCGGGTCGTCCTGGGCGAACCAGAGCCGCTGGCATCGTGGGGCCGCATCGATCAAGCGCTGTCGAGCGAACTGATCCGTCTCGAATGCCTGCGCACGATCGATCGGGCTCGCATTCAGCTTCGGCTCGGCGACGACGCCGTCTCGCGCCAGCGGGCCGACGTGTTGGAGGCGATCGACAGCCTGGGCCTCATACCGCTCACCACGCTCGTGCTCGAACGAGCCGCTGAGCCCTTTCCCACCCTGGTTGGATCGCTCGACGCGATCCATCTCGCGAGCGCGCTGCTCGTCCGGGAGCAGTACGGCGAGCTGCTCTTTGCGACCCATGACCAGCAGCTGGCGGTTGCGGCGCGCGCGATGGGGCTTTCCGTGGCGGGGGTCTCGACCTAGGAACCGGCATGCTGCGTGGATGCGAGGAGGCGGCGCCCTGACCCAGCTCCGCCTCGATCACGTTCCCGTCGTGTCGAACCACCGGCGCTATGAGTGGCCCGACCGCAGTGGCCAACCCGAGCGAGCGCCCAGGAGAAAGCGGCCTGCGAGCTAATTGCCCACCCGTCGTCCTCATGGTGTAAAGTGACTACCCAGGTAGTCACTTTAGCGAGGCCCCTATGGCGGAGATCGGGGTCAAGGAACTCAAGACGACGGCCTCGGCCGTGATCGACCGGGTCGAGGCTGGTGCCGCCTATGTGATTACCAAACGCGGCCGCCCCGCGGCCGTTCTCCTCCCGGTCGATGAAGCCGAGGATCTCGTCCTGGCAAACGCGGACGAGTATGTGCGCCTGCGCCGAGAGGCCCGTGCAGCCTACGCCAGGGGCCGCACGACGAGTCTCAGGGGCCTCGGCTGAGCCCGTATCGAGTCGAGCTGGCCCCCTCCGCGGTGAATGCGCTCAGGAAGTCGTCACCCGAGGTTCGCGACCGGATCACCGAAGCGCTTGAGAGGCTCGCCGATGACGCTTCGCAACCAGGTCGGATCGGCGGCAAGGCGGTCAAGACAATCCAGGGGGTCGCTGACTCGTTTCATCGGCTCCGGGTTGGCGACTACCGCGTGATGTATGACGTCATCGACGAGGATCAGGTGATCCTCGCGCTCGGGATCGTGCACCGTGCGGACCTGGAACAGTGGATCCGCAATCGGTAGACAGGCACGACGTGGCGCGAACCGATTGGTTCGTCGCGAGCGATCACGGCATCGAGATCTTCGTTCGTGAGCTCCGGCCGTCCGTCCCTGCCCGGACGTCGCTGCTGCTCGTGCATGGCGGGGGCCCCGGCGGCGTGGCCTCCTTCGATCTGCCGGTGCCCGGCTACTCGCTGGCGGAGGCATTCGCGCGCGTTGGCCATCTCGTGTACATCATGGACGCGCGGGGCTGGGGAGGCTCGACGCGACCGCCGGCGCTCGAGCAGCCGGCCTCGGCCAACCCGCCGGCCGTCCGCTCCGACGAGGTGGTGCGCGACATCGATGCGGTGGTCCGCGCTATCCGTGGCGAGGACAGCACTCGACGCGTCGCGCTGCTCGGGTGGGCGACAGGTGGACACTGGTGCGCGATGTACGCGACGCAGCATCCGGCCGCGGTAAGCCATCTCGTCATGCTGAATAGCCTGTACGGTGTGGACGCGCCCTGGCAGCTGAGCAGGGCCTTCGAGGCACCGAACCGGCCTGGCGAGTTCGATCCGGGTGCCGGCGCGTATGGGTTGCGGACGGCGCCGGGCCTCCTTGCCCGCTGGGACAGCTCGATCCCCACGGCCGACAAGGGCGAGTGGCGCGACCCGCGCGTCGCCGAGGCTTACGTGCGCGAGGCGCTGGCCAGCGATCCCACCAGCGGCACATACACACCCCCGGCGATGCGCATCCCGAGCGGGTTCCAGCTCGACAGCTACGAGATGTCCCGCGGGCGACGGTTCTGGGAGGCAGGAAACGTTCGCGTGCCGACCCTGGTGGTGCGCGGCGAGCGGGACTTCTGGTCCCGACCCGAAGATCTCGAGGCGCTCGAGCGCGAGCTCGCTGCCGCTCCCAGGGTCCGGACCGTCACCATTCCGGGCGGAACGCACTACCTCTTCAACGACCGGGCCGAGCGCGGGCGCGAGCGCTTCGTGGAGGAAGTGGTGGGGTTTCTCGCGCCCGACTGAGTCGCCGGCGCGGCCGGCGGCATCCGCATGCCCGTCACGGCCTCGCCGACCGGCGGCGACCGGCGGCGACTCGAGTTCCGACGAGGGCCGACGATGGCCGCGTACGCCTCGCCCTACGGCCCGATCCTCGCCAGGCGGTTCGCCGCGAGCGCCCCCTCGGCGACCCAGACGTTCCCGGCCGGGTCGATCACCGGCCACCAGGGGCCGCTGCCGGCCGTCGGCAGGTGGATCAGCCCCACCGCGCCCGTGGCGGGCTCGTACCGGGCGATCGCGTCGCCGAGCTGCCCCACCCACACCCGTCCGGATCGGTCGATCGCCACGCCGTACCCCGCGGCGTGCGTGGCCAGGTCGACCGCCGTGATGGCACCGTTGATCGGGTCGATCCGGCCCAGCACCCCGTCGAGCGTCGAGAACCAGGCCGTGCCGTCCGGCGCCACGGCGATCCCCACCGGCTCACCCTGCGTCGCCGCCGCGCGGTACTCGTGGATCGCACCGGTGGTGGGGTCGAGCACGCCCACCGCCCGCCCGTCCATCTCGGTGAACCAGACGCGCCCGTCGGGCGCGAGCGCGACCCAGTACGGGACCGAACCCGGCGTGGGAATCGCGTACTCGCGGACGGTCCCGGTCGACGGGTCCAGGGCCGCGATCTTCCCGCTCGCCTGTTCCGTGATCCAGACCGTGCCGGAGGGCGCCACGGCGATCCCCACGGGACCCCCGTTCGGGGTCGGCAGCCGGAAGTCGCGCACCTGGCCGCTCCGCGGGTCGAGCATGCCGACCTGGTCGGTCGCCTCCTCCACCCACCAGACCCGGCCGTCGCGTGAGACGGCCAGCCCCATCACGGAGCGGATCGGCGGGCCGAGCTCCAGTTCGCGGATCGTGTCAGCGCCCGGATCGAGCTCGGCGATCTTGTTCCCGTCCATCTCGCCCACCCAGACATGGCCGTCGGGCGCGACGGCTGGGATCATCGCGCCACTTTCCGGGGTCGGGATCCCGTACTCGACGATGGACCCGGTGCGACTGGGCACGACCCGCGTGGCCGTGCCCCACGGCGGGCCGGCGACGCCGGACGATGGCGCCGGCGACCCGAGGGTCACTCCGGCCTGCGCGATCCCGAGCGCGGCGAGCAGCACCGCGACGCCGAGGCCCGCCCCGGCGATGGGCGGGGCGAGATGCCAGGCCAGCGTCCGGCCCGAGGTGCGCCCCACGGCCAGCCCCGCGGCGGAGGTCGTCGCCAGGACGATCGCCAGCAGGACCAGGGGGGGCACGGCCGGTGCCGGTGAACCGAGCGGTCCGCCCGTGCCCCCCGTGGACACCGGCAGGAGCGCCGTCAGCGGCAGCGACGCCGCCACCTCGGCCTCGCGACCGTCCTGCCGGACGACCAGCCGG
>JAJYJR010000259.1 GCA_021789355.1 Chloroflexota bacterium
GGGTGGCCGCGAACACCAGGTCGTCGTGGCGCTGGAGGACGCCCGCGAGCTGGATCGCCGGCAGCGACTCGTCGGCCAGCGTGCGCCAGTCGCCGGGCAGGGGTTGCGTGGTCCGCAGCGCCGCCCGAGCGGCCGACAGCACAGACCGGGACCGGTCGCCGAGCAGGTCCGGCCCGACCGAGGACTGGACCGCGTCGAGGTCGGCGTTCAGCCGCGCAACCTGTGCGTCGACCGACGAGACCAGCCCGTCCCCGGTGGCGAGGTCGGCGGATAGCAGGTCCTGGCGCCTGGCGACCAGGTCGACGAGGGCGTTGCGGGCCGTGTCACCGAGTTGTCCGACGTCCGCCGAGAGCGTGTCGTACTGCGGCCCCAGGGCCCGGATGCGCGCCTGGAAGGCGGTGTCCTGGACCCACGTGCGTTCGGGGCGTGTCGCGTCGCCGGGGAGGTGATCGGCGCTGACCGCCAGTCCCGCTCCGCCGAGCGCGATGATCGCCGCTGCGACGAGCCAGGCGACGCCACGCAGCAGCGCCGAGGCCAGCTGGCGCCATCGTCCGCGCATACACGGGAGTCTATCGCGGCGGGCCGCTCGGCCAGCGGGGGCCGGGCGCCCGCACATTCGCCCAGCCGGGGCCGGGCGCCCCGCACATTCGCCCAGCCGGGGCCGGGCGCCGCCGCGCATGTGGCACGGCCGCCTTCCGGGTGGCGCTACCATCGCATCGCATGGAACCCGGCCCGGTCGGAGATCCTCCCCGCGTCCCGGTGCACGACGAGCTGGACGCGTTGCTTCGCCGCATGCCGAAGGCCGAGCTGCACCTCCACCTCGACGGCTCGCTCCGACCCGCCACCGCTCTCGAGCTGGCCCGCGAACGAGAGCTCGACGAGGGCCTGGATCTGCCGGCGATGCGCGCCCGGATGGTGGGCCCGGCTCGCCTGCACGACCAGGCCGAACTGTTGCGCGCCTTCGACCTGCCGGTCTCGCTCACGCAGGACGCCGAGGCACTGCGCAGGGTCACCGCGGAACTTGTCGAGGACGTGGCCGGGGACGGCACGCGCTACGTCGAGATCCGCTGGGCTCCCGGGCTCCACCTCCGGCGGGGACTGGGGCTGGTGGACTCGATCGCCGCCGTCGTGGCCGGAGCGCGAGACGGGGTCGCCGCGGTCGAGGACCGGGCGTCCGAGGGGCAGCGGCCCGCTGGCGGGGCCGACGGCGCGCCCAGACGCCGGGACGTCGGCGGCGGTCCGGGCGTGATGCCGGTACCGCGAGACGCCGGCCTCCGGGCCGCCGTGGGTCGTGACCACCCCAGGGTGACCGTGCGGCTCATCGCCGTGGCGATGCGCTCGCATGACCCGCAGGCCAACGTCCGGGTCGCGGAGGCCGCCGCGCTGTTCGCCGGCCAGGGGCTGACCGGGTTCGACCTCGCTGGCCCGGAGGCTGCCTACCCCGATCCGCTGGTCCACGCCCGGGCTGTCGCGGTGGCACGAAGAGCGGGCCTCGGGATCACGGTCCACGCGGGCGAGTGGGGCGGTGCGGCGCAGGTGCGACGCGCGCTCGCACTCGACCCGGCCCGGATCGCGCACGGTGCCCCGGCGATCGACGATCCGGCGCTCGTCGCCGAGCTGCGCCGCCGCGGCGTGACGCTGGACCTGTGCCCCACGAGCAACGTCCAGGCCGCGGTGGTGTCGCGCCTCGCCGACCATCCCCTCCCCCGCCTGCTGCGCGCCGGGGTCCCTGTCTCGCTGTCCACCGACGACCGCACCGTGAGCGACATGACCCTGGTGCGGGAGTACCGGCAGGCGGTCGATATCCTGGGGTTGACCCTCGAGGAGCTGTGGGCGATGGACCGGCACGCGCTGGAGGTCGCGTTCCTGGCGGATGACGAATCGCTGCGGACGTCCCTCCTGGCGGGGTTCGACGCGTTCGCGGCGGCGGAGCCGCGGCTGGGAACATGACCGCGTCAGCCGGAAGGGGACCCCGTCTCGAGCCGCACGAGCGCGCGCCGCAGTTCTGCGGCGTCGGCCGCGATCAGCGTGGGCCTGCGCTCCGGGGGCAGCGACTCCGCCTCCGCGAGGCTGGTGACGCCGGTGAGCATGAGCACGGACCGCGCCCCGACCCGGTTCGCCGCGGCGATGTCGGTGAGCGCGCCGTCGCCGATGACGACCGCGTCCGCGGGGTTGCGCCCGACCGAGCGGGCCGCTGCCTCGAAGAGCGTGGGCCCCGGTTTGCCGACCACGAGATCAGGCGGGCGGCGGGCGGCGGTTTCGAGCGCCGCGACCATGGAGCCCGCCCCGGGGACGAGACCGCCGGCGGTCGGGTACACCGGATCGCGGTTCGTGGCGATGAACCGGGCTCCCTCCCGGACCGCCTGCATCGCCACGGCCAGCCGCTGGTAGGTCAGGCGCCGATCGATCCCCACCACGACGGCGTCGGGGTCGGCGGCCAGCCCCCGTGGCGTGGGCGGCACGGTGCGCAGCCCCGCGTCGCGGAGCTCGCGGACGAGACCTCTGGCCCCCAGCACCATGACCACCCGTGGCGGCGGCTCGGATGCGGCCAGCTCGAGCGCCGTCGCGCGGGCCGAGGTGAAGATCCAGTCGGGACGGACGGGCGCCCCGAGCTCCTCGAGGTGCTGGACGTACTCGGAGCGGTGGCGGCTCGAGTTGTTGGTGCAGTACAGGACCGTGTCGCCGCCGGCGACCCGCTCGGCCAGGACGCCGGCAACGCCAGCCACGGGCTCGGGGCCGCGATACACCACGCCGTCCAGGTCCACGAGCAGGAGCATGCCGCCATGGTAGGGCGGCATCGGCGGGTCGCGCGCCCCCGTCGCGCCCGCCGCGGGGCACCGGCATGAGAAGGCCGGCCGACCCCTGGCATGACGTGTCGGTGCTGCTGGTCGACGGCAACAATCTCCTCCACGCGGTGGCCGGGGATCCCGGGCCCGGCCCCCTCCGTGGCCTGCTGGCACGCCTGGCCGCGGCGGTGCCGCGCGCGATCGACGCGACGGTCGTGCTCGACGGCACTCCGGATCCCGGAGCCCCGGCCCGAACCCGCGTCCGCGCGGGCCTCCTGGTCCGCCACGCGGGTCGCATCGAGGCGGACGCGCTGCTCGTGCAGATGGTCGAGGCACGGCCCTTCCTCGAGCGGGCCGGCGTCGTGGTCGTGACCAACGACGCGGCACTGCAGGGGCAGGTACGGCGGGCCGGCGGGCGATGCCGGCCGGTCGGCTGGCTGGAAGCGCAGCTCACCGGCCGTCCGCAGGCCGCGACGGGGCCCGGCGCGTCGATCGGTGGACCGCGCCCGCCACGGCGGGAAGGGGACCGCCCGGACGATCAAGACGCCGAACGTCAGCCGTGGCGCCCGGGCCGGGGTGCCACCCGGAAGCGCGGGAACCCACGCCGGGGACGGAGCGGACCGGGAACCGCATGAGCACCCGGGGGGATCGGATCACCGACCGCGGACCAGGCGCGCAGGGGCCGGACGTCACCAGGCGCCTCACCGAGCACCTGCCCCGCCTCTGTCTCCAGGTCGTCGCGATCCGCTGCCCGCTCCCCCGTTCAGCCGGCCGTGCCCGGCGCCCGGGTCCCGGCGTCGAAGGCATGCCGGGCGATCTCACGGTCGGCGGGGAAGGTCAGGCGCACGATCGCCTCGTCCCGCTCCAGGAACGCCGCCTCGTCGAAGATCGGCTCCAGGCGGACATCGCCGCCGACCCGGTGCCCCAGGAACCACTCGACGCGCTTGCGGTTCCAGCGACCGTCGGCCGACCGGAAGCCATACCGGGTCGCGCCAAGGCGGCTGCCGACCTCGATCTCGATTCCGGTCTCCTCGAGCACCTCGCGGCGCGCTGCCTCCTCGGGGCTCTCCCCGGGCTCGACGTGTCCCTTCGGGAAGATCCACTCGCGGCCGCGCCTGATCACCAGGCAGCGGGAGCCGTCCAGCACGACCGCCCCGGCGGAGTGGTGGTTCCGTGGCATCAGCGCCATCATCGTCGAATCCGACCGGCATCGGCCGATCCAGAGCCAGTCGAGCCCGCGCCACCCGCGCCAGCAGAGCCAGCGACAGCAGAGCCGGCCCCGGCAATCGCGCGCACCCTCTGCCATCGAGCGAGGCCGCGCCGGTCCTCGGCCTGGGTCAGCCCGCGGCCCGCGTACCGCGCCAGCTGGTAGTCGGCGGCCAGCAGGTCGAGTGGCAGCATGCCACGCCCGTCGAGGTGCAGGCGGCGGGCATGCGCGGCCGGCGTCTCGTCCACGGCCCGGGCAAGGCCGAGATGCCCCGCCAGGTCGTCCACGGTGGCCACGTACGCGGTCACGGCATCGGACGGCGCCGGCACCCGGGACGGACGGTGCCACCGCGGCACCGGAAGGCCGACATGGAGCGATCCCTGGGGTATGACGATGCCGCGCTCCTCGTCGTCGACCCGGCGCTGCGGACCGCGACCCGGCCAGAGTCGCCAGGCAATCAGCGCGAGCACACCCAGGATCGCGACCAGGACCGCGACGGTGAAGACCAGCCCGGATCCCGGCGCCAGCTGGGAGGCCTGGATCGCCGCGCCGGCCGGTGCCTGCTGTGACGGCGCCTGGCTCGGATGCAGGATCGCGCGGAACAACGCCACCAGCCCCGCCGCGAGCAGTCCCGCGGGGATCGCCAGCAGCGAGACGGCCACGGCGAACGCGATCCAGAGCGGCCCGAGCGCGCCCTTGACGGCGTCGTCGAGCGGCACCCCCAGCGCAGCCGCCAGGGGCAGGCCCACCAGGACAGCGCCGGCCACGATGAGCCCGAGGACCAGCAGCCACGATCGGTTGCGGCGCCAGTCGACGCCTGATCCGGCCCCCAGCGCATCGAGCCGCGCAATGGCGAGCGAGAGGAGGGCGGTCACCGCGAAGGTCAGCGTCGCGACGAACGCGGGCTCGACGAATGCCGAGCGGGCCGCCGGCGTGGCGACCTGCGCCAGGAGCCACGGGATCGCGAGCGCGGGGAGGGCCCACGCGAGGAGGCGCGACACCACCTCGTCGTCCTCGTACGACTCCCCATGAATGGCGCCTCGCACCACCGCGACACCGGCGAGCCAGCCGGCCACGGCCGCGACGACCGCGACCAGCGCGACCACGCCACCGCCCCTCCGGGGCAGCGCTCCCCGCCCGAGCAGGAGCCCCGCCGCGGCGAGCGCGGCGAACTGGATGGGCCCGAGCAGGATCGGCCCGTGCGCCCCCAGGACCTGCAGCACCAGGTACGCGATCGCGAGCCAGGCGCCCTCGACGACGGCGTCGAGGATGACAGGCAGCGCGTCAAGCGCCGACGACCAGCGCATCGCTCGTCCGCCAGTCCGGCCGCAGCTCGGCCGTGCGGGCCGGGACACCGCTCGCGCGCGCGGTCGCCGCGTGCACGCCCGCGTCGGGGCCCATCGACACCAGTTGCACCGCGTACCCGGTCCGGGCCAGGCGCCGCAGGACCGCCAGGAAGGACGCGGGCTGGCGGGCCGACAGTGCCACGACCGTCGCGCCGGCCCCCACCCGGCGCGGCAGCGACGCCAGCACGTGCTCGTAGGGGGCGGACGCCCCGGGGCTCAGCCGCGCAAGCGCGTCGGTGATCCGGCCCAGCTGGCCCGGGCCCGCGGACGGCGGGATCCAGACGACGGGCTGCGGGGTCCCCGCGTACGCGGCTGCCACGAGTCCGCACTCGGCGCCCTCCGCGAGCGCCTGTCTGGCCAGCGACGCCGCGGCGACGCACAGCCCCTCCATCGACTGCTCGTCGTAGGCCATCAGCCAGTGCGGACCCTCCACGGTCTGGATGTCGACCGCCAGCAGCAGCTCTCGCTGGCGCGAGGGGTCGAACCGCTTCACGACGGTCCGCCCGGTGCGCGCCGTGGCCCGCCAGTGCACCTGCCTGAGCGGATCTCCCGGCTGGTACGGGCGCACGCCGGCGAACAGCGCGGGGTCCCGGAAGAGGCTCGTGTGCGCCACCCGTTCCCCGAGCGAGGCGCGTGCCGGGAGCCGTTCCCGCACGGGCACGGTTCGCGGCCGCACGACATAGGTCGCCGGGTACGATCGTTCCTCCTCGGCGGTCTCGCGGGCGAACAGGTCCGCGACCCGCAGGCGAACGGCATCGAGCCGGAACACGCCGCGCCGGTCGGCGACCACGTGCAGGTGCCGGACCACCCGCTCATACCACGCCAGCGACCAGGTGTTGTCGAGGATCGCGAGGCCGGGGCGTTCGGCGCGGACGAGCGAGCGCTCGCGGATCACCATCTCGTCGGGGACGAAGTCCTCGGCGAGCAGCCACGGCAACGGCAGCGGCTTGCGGTTCCAGACGACGATGTCGAGCGGAATCTCGTCGCCCCAGACCGCCCGATCCGTGCCCAGCAGCCGTTCGTACACGACGCTCCGCAGCCCGAACCGCGACCAGAGCCGCCGCAGGACCGCGACCAGCACCACCAGGACGCCGACCAGTACCAGGGACGGCGCCCCGGCCACCCCGCCCAGCGCAGCGAGCCCGACACCCAGCCACGCCTGGCCGTTCACGCTCGCTCGATCGGGACCGGCACGGAGCGCAGCACCTCCTCGACGATCCGGTCGACGGTGGCCCCGCGCAGCTGCCGGTCGATGTCGAGCAGGAGGCGGTGGCTGAGCACCGCCGGCGCCACCGCCTGCACATCGTCCGGGAGCGCGAAGTCGCGGCCGTCGAGCAGCGCCCACGCCTGCGTCGCGCGGTAGAGCGACATGCTGGCTCGGGGGCTGGCACCCAGCTGCACGTCGGGGTGCTGGCGGGTCGCGCGGGTCAGCGCCACCACGTAGCGCTCGACCTCGTCCGCGACCCGCACGGCGCGGGCGGCGGCACGGAGATCCGCGATCCCCCCGCGACCGACGATCGGCCGGACACGGTCCAGCGGCTCGGGACCTTCCCGGTATCGGCGAGCGATCGCCCGTTCCCCGGCTTCGTCCGGGTACCCCAGCCGGATCCTGACCATGAACCGGTCGAGCTGCGCCTCCGGCAGCGCGAACGTCCCCTCGAGCTCGATCGGGTTCTGGGTGGCCAGCAGCAGGAAGGGCGCCGGCAACGGACGCGTGGCACCCTCGATGGACACCTGCCTTTCCTGCATCGCCTCGAGCAGCGCCGACTGGGTGCGGGGCGTCGCGCGGTTGATCTCGTCCACCAGCAGGACGTTGGTGAAGACCGGACCGGCGATGAACCGCAGACGCCCGCCGTCGAGGATCGAGGTGCCGGTCACGTCCGTGGGAAGGAGATCCGGCGTCCCCTGGATCCGCGCGAACTCGAGCCCGAGCGCCCGGGCGAACGCGTGTGCAAGGAGCGTCTTGCCGACGCCGGGCACGTCCTCGATGAGGGCGTGGCCCTCGGCGATCAGGGCGACCGCGAGGAGCCGCAGCGGTTCGTCCTCGCCCACCACGGCCTGGCGGACGGTGGCATGCAGCCGGGTCCAGAACGTGGCGGGTTCTCCGCCGGTCTCCGGCCGCCCTGCGTCCCCTGGCTCGTCCACGCGCCCCCCCTCGCCGTCCAGCGGATGCTCGCTCATCCAGTGCCTCCACGACCGTGGGTGTCTGCGGGGCATGGTAGCCCGCCCGGCCCTGCGCTCGCTCCGAGCCGGCCACCCATCGGCTCCCCGCCGCCGACCGGAACGGGCGGGGCGCGCCCCTGCCGTTCGGCCCGGGCCATCTGGCCCGCCCGCCGGCGCATGCGGCTATGATTGCGGGCCATGACGGGCCTCTGGACGCAGTTCCTGCAGTTCCTCAGCAAGGTCATCATCCCCGACTGGGGCACCATCATCGCCGTCATGCCGATCCTCCTGGTCATCGGCGTGGTCGGTCCGATCCTGACCCTGGTGCTCCTCGGCT
>JAJYJR010000260.1 GCA_021789355.1 Chloroflexota bacterium
CGATCGCCTCCCATCGGTCAAGCCCGTCTCCCAGCAGCGGCACGGTAGCTGCGGGCCCGCTCCGCGCTTCGTATCCATGGTCATAGCCTCTGATCTGGCGAACGCGACGGCCTGAGTGCACCGATCAGGCTCGCCACATCGGGCTCGACCGGCTGGCTCTTCGCGGCCCCCGGGCTCCCCGGGGAATGTACTTGCCGCCCACCAGGCGCGGATCGTGGCCGCGTGGACGCTGCCGTCGCCGTAACCCGGCGCGACAGAGTAGGCTCGCTCTTCACGCCGCTCTGCCTCGGGTCCTCTTGCGCAACGGGCCTAGCAGCGTCTGGTGGTGGCGGATCACCCGACTGCCGCTACCAAGGTGCGGTAGGCTGTCACTCGGTTAGTTGATTGCATGTCTCCGATCGGCGGGCGACTCTCTGGTGTCGGGGCAGCTTGAGGGGCACGAATGATCGCCTACGATGACCTGACTTGGGCCCTGCCTTCCGTCCCCGGGCGTGACCGCAGGGTATTGCTGGAAGCCACACGCGTAGGCTTGGCGCTCATCTCCAGTCGCGCCCGCGAAGCAGCCTTGCCCGTCTATATTCAGGAGATCGCGGAGCTTTGGCGGAGCCGCCTCGACGAGGCGAGCAGATTGCCCGCTTGCAGCGTCGTCCCCGCAGATGCCGCCGCGGCGCTTGCCGGACTGCTCCACAGCGTCGAGTCTCTTGAGCTTACCGATCTGGCCGACTGGGCGGAGCTACTGCCGAGGACGGCGCTGCAGCTGCTCGACGTCCGAGCCGTGGCCACCTTGACCCAAGCTCCACAGCCATCTCCGGATCGGTCCAACCAGTTGCCGACACAGGACGACCCGTGGCAGGCCGGCCGCCGCCAACCTCGGCTGGCAGTCGCGGCGTAGTGGACGGCTCGCCCTCGGGGCCTGCCGATCCGGACACGGGGACTCGTGACGCGCTTCCGCCCCAGCTGCCGAGCTTCCCGTACCAGCTCGTCGATGCCTACATGCTGGACTGCTCGGTCACTCGCAGCGCGGTTCAGGATTCAGACCCTGAGCGTCCTATCTTCGTCACGGGGTTGGCGACGACTGATCGGGACGAGCCCCCCGGGTTCGATGCGCAGCTCGCGGTGGAGGTGCGCTGGCGCTTCCGACCCGAGTACACGTGCGCGGTCAAGGCGACCACGCTCGGGGTGTTCCTGAGGCAAGGGGACGTTGACCCTGACAGCGACGCCCGGTTCCGTTCCATCGACTGCGCGGTGCTCCTCTGGCCGTATGTCCGAGCGGTGGTGGCGGAGCTGGTGCGCATGACTGGGCTGCAGCTTGCGCCGCTGCCGACCATCGACGTCCGAGCCTTCCTCGACACCTTACCCGGCTAGTCGACGAGCATTTCAACGGTGCAACTGGCTGCTCAGCAAGCCCGCTTCGCGGGAATGAAAGCCGCGCACGCCGACCCGCATGTGGCCGAGGTGGCTGTGATCCTTGAGCAGCACGGCCCCAGCAACCTCTTCCTGTTCCTGCGGGCATCCCTGAAGACGCAATCCAGCGATCTACTGGTAACGACACTGGGCCGGCGCCTAGCTCTCCCTGGGCCAGAGGCCGTGAGGCTGATGGCCATCGTGCAGGGGTGGAGGAACACGCTGGACTCTCAGGCCCTCACGTGCCGCTTGGGCGCGATTGTCGAGCAGCTCGTCGCTCGTTTGCTGCGTCAGACCAGGTTCGCGCCCCAGGACGTACACGAGGAGACGGGGGTCTTGCTGACCTCTGGCGACAAGTCCGCCCCATTCGACGTGCTCGCCGCCGGCGCGCCGCCGTGGGAGGCTTACGAGTGCAAAGCAGGCCACGAGATCCCGTGGAAGCAGGGCAAAGAACTCTCGTTCGTGGCCCGGACGGCGAACGCCAAAGGCGATCAGCTCAGAGTCGTGATTGCGTCGCCTGCCGATCGCGAAAGCCTCCGTCGCGCCATCACGGCAGAGGTCAGTGCCTGCGATCTGATCTATTTCGTCGCAGAGGACGATCTCTTCTCGATAGCCACCGCGCCCCCCTCGGAACACGCGTGCCCGGAGGAGCGCAGCGCCGGACCTGCCAGGTAGGTCGTCGCCATCGAAGGCAGCGGCGACCGGGAGAACTTGGTCCAGTTCCTCCGGGATCTTCAGCGCCTCCTTGGCTTCGTTGCAGAGAACCCCCAAGGATTGGTCCCGGAAGAACTTCATGGCCATCTCGGACTCGCATGGGACGCGGTTCAACTTCGGTTCGCACCCGTAATCGCGGCACTACGGGAGGTCGGCGACTCTGATCTGGCGGCTGCGGGCCTCACCGGCGCTGAGCTGCAAGTGAAACTCGCCGGTGTGGAATGGGCATACCAGGGGCTGAAGGACGCAATTGGGAAGCGCCATGGTGCGCGCCGCGCGCCGGGAGCCCTCGCCGCAGTTCTCAGTTTCGCGGATGTCGTTGGCGACAGCATCCCGGTGATCAAGGAGCTCGTTCATCCCATCCTGGAGCACAAGCAACTTGTGGAGACGTCCGCGGGCGCAGTCGATGCCGTTGCTGGATAGGACACGAGAATGCGACAGCGCGCCTGGCTTCCGTGCACGGCCGTCAGTTCCGGCCCACGACGGCCGTGAGCGGCACTTTTTGCGCGGTTTGTGCGACCCCGCTCGCCGCACAATCGCGGGATCGTGCAGGGCCGGCGACGACTTACGATTGACGCCGTCCACCCGTACCGCCGACAGTCGAGCTCGTGTACCTCTCGTTCGTCGTCCTGTTCGAGGCCCTCGCGATTGCTGCCCTGATGGCCGCACGACGAGATCGACTCTTCCTCCTCGCAGCGATGGCTGGGGCAATCGGGTTGACCGACGGGATCGTGTGGGGCGTCGACCGCTCGCTCGGGTCGCCCAGCCTCGGAATGGTGGCGCTGCTCGCTGCGCTGGCGATCACGGCCGCCGAGGCAGCGGGCCTGCCCGGTCCGCTGGCGCGCCTGACGCGACTCGGGGTCCACAACCCCGAGCGCGACTACGACTGGCGCCTGTGGAAGCTCGTTGCTCCCTTCTCGGCGACGCTGGAAGATCGGGCGGTCGCCGAACGTACGCCACGGCGGGGGTCCCGCGAGCAGCTCATGCGGGATGGCCGTCGCCTGATCGAGCAGCTCGCCGCAACAGTTCCTCCGACCGACGAGTGGCGGTCCGTGCGGGACGGCTATGCCGGCGCCATCCGGGGGGAACTGGCCCAGCTCGTCGACGCAGCGAGCGAGCCCGACCAGCTCCGCGCGTTCCGCGCGGCCATGTCCGAGACCGTCGCGTTGCTGGGCCGGCTCAGGGATGCGTACCGCCCCACCGCACCCGCCTCGCCACGCTGGGCTGCCCTCGTGGCGCTGCTCGTTCTCCTCGTCGTCGAAGGCAACGCCCTCGATCTCTACGACCGCGCCCTGGACCACGTGGCGCCGCCTGTGGTCGCGGCAGGCTGGCGGTCCATGCCGGTGCCGTTCGCACGCGGCGACGGCTGGCCAGGCGACGCGCTGACCGACGGAGGGCGGCTGTACCTGGCCACACGCGAGAACGTCGACGGCTTCTGGGGGGCGATGAAGATCCGCTCGTCGAGCGATGGCGGCCTCACCTGGTCGGCGCCAGCAGCCGCTTCCTACACCGACCTGCCTGACACGGCCCGGCAGACCATCACGCTCGGCCCCGATGGCTCTCTCTGGGTAGCCTTCGTCCGGCAGGGCCAGCAGCCGGCGACGCAGTACCTGCAGATCGGCCACTCGGTCGATGACGGCCGCACGTGGCCCAGCCTCATGCGGGCGTCGCCGCCGTCCGTCGGTCTGATCGGGCTGCCGGCGCTGCTCATGACCCCCGAGGTCCACCTCGTCGCGTACACCGACGGTGCGACGGGGGCGATCCTGGTCCAGCCGCTCACGACCAGCGGCCAGGTCGTGGCCCCGGCCATCTGGCGACCCACCTCGCTCGGCACGACCTCGCGCCAGCTCTACTCGGACGCGAACTTCCTCGACGCGGGCATCGCGCTCGCGGCGATCCACCGCCACGTCGTGGCACTCTGGCATCCCAGCGACGGCGTCCTCGCCGTGAGCGTCTCCGCTGATGGCGGACTCACCTGGCGGCGGGCTCCGCCGCTCGCCACCAATGCTGCGCGGGATGCGCCCCAGCTGCTCGTGGTCCAGGGCCGGCTCGCGGCGCTCGACGTGCGCACCGGCACCTCGATCGGTGCACGGTCGTGGCTGCAGCTGGACACCTCCCGCGATGGCGGACAGAGCTGGTCCACCGGATCGCCCCTCAGCAACGGGCTGTTCGCTTCACAGGGGGTGCTCGCGGTGTCGGCGGCGGGATGGCAGCTCGTGTACCCAGCCTGCCCAGGGGCCATCGTCTGCACGACATTCCCCCGTATCTGGTATCGAACGAGCTCCGACGGCGAGCGGTGGTCGGACCCGCAGGCGCTATCGCAGCCCGGGACGTTCATGGGCGTCCTGGGCGTCGGCACCACGGCGGGGCGCAGGTGGGCCCTCTGGGTCCAGGACCCCGACGGGTCGGCGGAGCATCGGGCCGTGCGGGGAATGCTCGCGCCCTGAACGCCCCGAGGTACGACACCATCGCTTGGCCGTGGGCGACGCGCCCGGATTACCATCTGATGAGTGGCGTCCTCTGCATGGCCGTTCGGCAGCTACCCCCCAGGTGGCCTCGCGCGCCTGAGCCCGCACGTCGTGGCGTACTACGCCGACGCCGCGCCGCTCGCGAACTCCGCCATCGTCGAGGGGACCGAAGCCACCCTCGTCTTCGACGCCAACGTCCTGCGCTTCGCGACGGGGCTTCGGGCGGCGGTGGACAATCCGGGTCGGCCCCCGCTGCGCCATCTCGTCCTCTCGCACGTCCACGCCGACCACGCCTACGGTATCGGGACCTTCGTGCCCCCCGCTGAGGCCTGGGCGAGCCGCTTCACGCGCGACCGGCTGGCGTACTGGCGCGGTCAGCCCCTGACCGGTCAGGCTGAGGAATTCCGCGCCTACGATCCGTCCTTCGAAGCCGGGATGCTGGCGACGCGCCTGGTCGTGCCGCAGCGGGCAGTCGAGACGCCGACCGTCATCGAGCTCGGCGGTGGCGTGCGGGTGGCCCTGCGGCTGGAGCGTGACGCGCACACCCAGGGCGACCTCTGGGGGCTCGTGGAACCCGACGGCGTCGTGCTGTGCGGCGATCTTTGGATGAACCAGGTCGAGCCGTACTTCGGGAACGGGACGCTGACGGGCTCGCTGGCGGCGTGTGCACACCTGCGCGACGCCGCTGCGGCAACCTACCTGCCCGGACACGGCCTGGCCGCGCCGCTGCCAGGTGCCAATGCGGATCCCATGGAGCGGCTGATCGTCTGGTTGCTGGACCAGGTGCCGGAGGGGATCGCTCGGGGTCTTCGCGGCGAGGCGCTGCGCCGGGAGGTGCGCCGCGCCTTCGAGGCCCAGGCGGTCACGCCGGGCGGCATCGACTTCGCGTCGCGCTGGGACGGGTTCCTCGAAGACAGCGTGGAGAAGGCAGAAGCGGATCTGGCGGGGGCGTGAGGGAGAGGGGCATCGACTCCCTCGGGTCGCCACGTCACGGCTCCCATGCTCAGCCTCGCCGATCGACAGCCGGGACGGTGAGGTCGGCGTCCGGTGGCACCCGACCGCGACACCATGGCCCGCTCGTGTGTCCACCGTGTTCGCTGCGCGGGAGAGCGTAGCCTGTGGCGAGTATCGCTGGGAGGGTGGGCATGCGGTTTCGGCGGGCGGCTGCGGTCGTGCCCTCGAAGCGTCCTACGTACTCGTCTTCCTGGGTGGGGATCGACGGGTTCAATGACTCCAGCCTGATCCAGACAGGCACCGAGCAGGACTTCGTGAATGGATCGGCGCAGTACTACGCCTGGTGGGAGATCCTGCCTGCCCCCGAGACGGTGATCCCCGCCATGGCGGTCCAGCCTGGCGACACGATGACGGCCTCGATCGTCGAGACCTCGGCGGGCTCCGGTTCCTGGGCGATCCAGATCGCCGACACGAGATCCGGGCAGTCCTTCACCACGACGCAGAGCTACGGCGGCCCCCTCAGCTCGGCAGAGTGGATCGAGGAGGCGCCCACGGTGGGTGGCCACGTGGCCACGCTTGCCAACTACGCGGAGACGACGTTCGATCCAGGCACCGCGAACGGCGCCAATCCGGGACTCGTCACGTCGGACGGCGGCGTGATGATCCAGCACAGCGCTCAAGTGTCGACACCGTCCGTACCTGACACCAGCGGCGTCGGCTTCAACATTCAGTACGGCTCGACCAGCCCGGCACCGCCGTCTGGATCGTAGCGCCGCAACCGGACAGCGAGGCACACCACCAGAGCGAAGACGCCGGCTAGGTCGATCAGTTCGCGCGGACTACATCAAACACCGCCGCCGGTGCCCCGCTGCACCACAAGGCCCGAAGAGCCGCAGCAGGCGGCCCATTCTGCCGGAGCGTCGGGGTAGCTGCGCCCCCGGGTGTGGTCCCGCTTGCCGGTTGGGTTTATGATCCCTGAACCTTCCGGGGCCGGTGCCGGGGCGTTCCCGCCGCAGCCGCAGGAGCGTCATCGATCGAGTCGCAGCGATGTCGAGATCACGTCCCACCCGATCGACTGCGAGGCGGGGGCCGGCGGTGGCGGAGGGGCAGGCGGTGGGCGATCGGCGCGCCGCCGGGGCGGCCCTGGCCGCGAGCGAGGGCCGCTTCCGCGCCCTCTTCGAGCAGTCCTGGGTGGCGACCATCATCCATCGCGACGGTGTGGTCCTGGCGGCCAACCCCGCCGTGCTGGCGCTGTTCGGCTACACCGACGTGACCGAGGTGCTGGGCACCTCGGCGTTCGAGCGCCTCTCCCCGCGGGTACGCGAGGCGGTCGTCGAGCGGAGCCGGCGGCGCGCCGCGGGGGTCCCCGAGCCACTCTCCTATGCGTCGGTCGGCCTGCGTCGCGACGGCACCGAGTTCCCGGTCCACCTGCACGCCGCGCCGATCGAGCTACCCGATGGACCCGCCATGCTCGTCTACCTCACCGATCTCACCGACCAGCAGCGCAGCGAGACCGAGCGGGACCGGCTGATCGAGGCCCTCCAGGAGAGCGAGCGCAACCTCGCCGCAGCGCAGCGGATCGCGGGCATCGGGAGCTGGGAGTGGGACCTTGCCACGGACGCGCTCCGCTGGTCCGACGAGCATTGCCGGATCTTCGGCATCGAGCCGGGCACCTTCGGCGGAACGAACGAGGCACTCTTCGCCTTCGTCCACCCCGACGACCGCGCGCGCATGGCGGAAGCGGACCGTCGCTCGCGCGAGGAGGGAGCGGCCTACAACTTCACCCACCGCATCATCCGGCCCGACGGCGCGGTGCGCATCGTCCACGAGGACGGCGCGATCATCCGCGACGCCGCGGGCGCAGCGGTCCGCATGGTCGGCACGGTGCAGGACATCACCGAGCGGGTGGCCGCGGAGGCCGAACTCGCCCGCCTCGCCACCGTCGTCGAGCAGGCCTCCGACTCGATCGTGCTCACCGACGCGCAGGGCACCATCGAGTACGTCAACGCGGCCTTCGAACGGGTGAGCGGCTACACGCGCGAGGAGGCGATCGGCCAGAACCCCCGCATCTTGAAGAGCGGCGTCCAGTCCGACGCCTTCTACCGCGAGATGTGGGCCACGCTCGTCGCCGGCGGGGCCTGGCGCGGGTCCCTCGCCAACCGGCGCAAGGACGGCACGCTGTTCAAGGAAGAGGTGGTCATCAGCCCGATCCGCGACGCGGCGGGCCAGATCATCCACTACGCGGCGGCCAAACGCGACGTGACCGCTGAG
>JAJYJR010000261.1 GCA_021789355.1 Chloroflexota bacterium
CACCTCGCCGAAGCTCCCGCACCGCTCGGGCCATGGGCGGTCCCCCTCGCAGTGCGGAGCTTCCCGATGACATCTCCAGACGCCGAGGTCCGGCCCGACGACGTGGCAGCGCGCCTGCCCGAGCCGCGCTCGCGCGGGACCCGAGCCGGCCGCGTCCCCTTCCCGGATGTCCCGCCGGTGGGAGGCGATGGCGCCGCCCTCGTCGCCGCGCTCGCCGCGCTCGTCCGCTACCACCTGCGTGCGACGGCGCCCGTGTCGGCCCGCGGCGTGGAACCGCTCGCCCCCGCTGCCTGAACGATCCATGAGCCGCCGCGGCATCCCGACCGACCCTTGGGCGCTCGTCCCGAACGCGCCCTACGATGTCCGCCCCGAGGACCTGCGCGGGCTGCCGTATGCGATGTCGGTTCGCGTGAGCGATGGCTCCCAGACCACCAACGGCTCGACCGATCTGCAGGTCCGCCGGATCCGCGCCTTCGCCCGACAATACGGGCTCGTCGACTCGGGGCTCGTGTGGACGCGCACCCAGTCGGGCAAGTGGATGGCGTCCGCGCGCGAGACGGCCGAGCAGATCACCGCGGCGGCCGAGGGGCGCATGCGCGTGCTCCTCTTCTACGACGCCTCGCGCTATGCGCGCAACGTGCTCGGTGCGCTGCAGATCGAGGAAGAGTTGCACGGCCGCGGCTGCTTCGTCATCTACCTCGAGGACGGCGAGGTGATCGTCGCGTCGAACCTCGCCACGCGCGCGGCCAAGAACCGCAAGCACGCCGAGAACCAGGAGTACGTCGACAAGCTCAGCCGGCGTGTCGGGGACGGGATCGAGGGTTTCGTCGTGCGGGGCGACGACGCGGCGGTCCAGGTGGTCAGTCAGGCCGGCGTCGCGCCGTTCGGCTGGCGTCGTCCCGATCGCTACCGCGCGCCGCTCGCCCACCACCCGCTCGAGGCTAAGGCCGTGCTGGCGATCGCCGAGCGCTTCCTCCACCCCGGCGAGACGTGCGCCACGGTCGCGGCCTGGGCCAACGAGCAGGGCAATCGCACGCGGCGCGGCAACGCGTGGACCAAGCAGTCGATCTACGACCTCTTGACGTTGCCGCTGCATCGGGGAGTCCTCGGTTACCACGTGTCGCGCAAGGCGCGCCGGGCTGGCTACTGCGACGGCGCCACGGGGGCCATCGATCCGATCGTCACCCCCTCGCTTGCCCGGCGTATCGACGCGAAGCTCGCCGAGGGCCTCCGTGGCCGCAGCCGGGCCGTGCTGGCCAGCCATCACCGGCGTTTCATCTACGTGCTCGCGGGGATTGCCTTCTGGCGCTGCGGCGAGAAGGCGACCGCGCAGTACGGTGGATCCGTCCCGCATCCCCGCTACCACCACGCCGGTAGCCACCCGTACTGCACGCCCGAGCGCCAGAGTTACCCCGAGACTGACTACCTGCGCCACCTCGCCGACTTCTGGCGCTGCTTCCGCCTCGATGACGCCGTGAGGGAGGCCGTCCTGGCGACGCTCGCGGAGGGGAACGACGCAGGCCAAGGCGAAGACGAGCGGCATCTCGAGATCGCCCGCCTCGAGGCCGACCTGCGCGCCAAGCTGTCCGCCTTCGCCGATCCCGACAGCACCATCTCGGCGCTCGAGCTCGAGCGCTTCCGCCGCGACACGCGCGATCGCATCGCCGAACTTCACGCGGCCCGCGCGGAACCTCCGCGGACGAGCGTGGACCTCGATGCGGCGGCGGCGGTGCTGCGCCATGCCGGCGCCCTGTGGGGTGATCCGGAGGACGTGGCGCCCGAGCTCCAGGCAGCACGGCGCGACCTCATGCTCGCGGTCTTCGATCGGGTCGAGCTCTGGGGGCCGTACGTCACCGCCCTGCGCCCGCGCCCGGCCTTCGCGACCCTCGTTGAGGCGGGCGCGTACCAGGCTGGCGAGCGGGCGATGACGAGGATCGTGATCCTGCCCGCCACGCGTTCGTGACAGAGGCGCCGCCCTCGCCGTGTCCGCACCTCGGGCGCCTCACTGCGTGGCCGGTGCGGGCACGCACCGGATCTTCACTTCGCCCCCTTGACGCTACGACCGCCTCGCCGAAGCTCGCGCGTCGCCCACTAGTGGCGACCCGCGCAGTACAGCAGGAGTCCGCAGGATGGGACGAGCAGCTCGCAGCAGGCGCCAACGCCGCCAGACTCGCACCTGGCACACGCGCAACCCTTGGACCGGAGCCCAGGAATCGTTCCGGGTCTGCATCAGCGACGAGGCGCTGCGTGAATGGGAGGAGAACCGGGTCCGCCTGGCGGCGGCCGGCTACCCGGACCGGCCGCCCGAGCTCGACAACCCGCGGGTGCGCGTGTGGAACCTGGTCGCTCCGGGCCGGCCGATCACGTTCGACGCGAACGACGGCGCTCCGCCGTCCGCCGTGCTCGGCGCCGACCCGTCCGCGCGCGGCCTCGGCGTCTGGCGGTCTGGGGATGAGCGCCACGGCGTGAAGATCAACATAGGCCGCCGCGATGACGGCACCGTCGTGCTGCACCTCGTCATCCAGGAAGGTCAGCAGGAGGAGAGCCTGCTGCTGCGTGTCCACGACGCGGAGGAGGCACGCGAGGTGGTCGAGGGTCTCGGTCGCGAGGTTCTTCCGATCCTGAGTCTCCCCCCGCTCAGCTGGACCTCGGATGACGAGTTGCTAGCGGGTATGGCCGGTGCCGGATGAGGCGAGCAGCCGCAGACCGCGGCGCGCGCACCGCGGACGAAGGCCGAGGACATGCCTGAGGCGAGGCAGGACCAAGGGAGAGTAATCATGGGCCAGCAACGCGGCTGGTACCGGGGACCCATCGAGTACAGCGACGACCCCGACGCCGTCGAACGCCGCCTGCGCGCGGCGGCCGCGCGCCACGGCTACCGCCTCCGCGTTCGGGGCGACCAGGTGCGCTTCGTGGACCCGGACACGGGCGAGATCGGCGTGCCGCTCACCTGGGACGACGTCGCGTACAACCTCGAGGAGTTCTGGTCAGGCGATCTGATGAACGGCTGGCGCGACCTCCTGCACGATCCTGACACGGTCTGAAAGAGTTCAGCGCCAGCCAGCCGAGGGCGCCTCCCGGGCATGGTCATGATCTCCGAGCGGCCCCCCGAAGCGGACGATCGTGCCGTTCCGGGCCACTGGGAGGGCGACATCATCCTGGGCGCAGGTGGTCGCAGCGCCGTGGAGACCCTCGTGGAGCGGACGAATCGGTTCCTGCTCCTGCTGCACCTGGACCGGGACCGTTCCGCTGAGGCCGTCGAGGCGGCCATGCGCAGGGCCGCCCAGACCCCTGCCGAAGTAGCTCTGGCGCTCCATCACCTGGGATCAGGGCGCCGAGATGGCCAACCACGCCACCTTCACCGTCGCCACCGACGTCCCGATCTACTTCCGCGCCCCACGCACCCTGGCAGCGCGGCTCCAACGAGAACACCAATGGGCTGCTGCGCCAAATCCTGCCCAAGGGGATCGATCTCTCCCGCGTCAGTGCGGCGACCTCCGCCACATCCAGCGCAGCCTCAACGGACGTCCGCGCAAGACCCTCGGTTACGTGACACCATCGGAAAAGCTCGCAGAGATCGTTGCGGCCACCGGTTGAACCCGCCGGTCCTATGGGTGCGCACTCACTGAGGACCGCGTGGTCTCTCCCCGCGCCCCTCGCCGTCAACCGGCCGAGGTCCGCTCGAGCTCGAGCACGCTGCCCGCGATCCCGATGAGGTGTGGATCGTGCGACGCGACGAGCAACGCGTGGCCCTGACTCGCCAGCGCACCGAGCTGGGTGATCAGCTCGTCGGCGGCGTGTCGGTCCAGGTTGGCCGTGGGTTCGTCGACGATGAGGAGTGGTGGGTCGGCGTAGAGCGCGCGGGCGAGCGCCACCCGCTGCTGCTCGCCGCCCGAGAGATGGCTCGGGTAGTGGCGCGCCCGGGCGGCGAGTCCCTGCCGGCCCAGCAGGTCCAGAGCGCGGTCGCGCCCGCCGCGCACGCCGGCTGGGACGGCCTGCAGCGCGACGTTCTCGACCGCCGTGAGGGTGTCGATGAGGGCCGCATTCTGGAAGACGATCCCCACCGATCGGCCGCGAAGTGCGGCGAGGCCATCATCGTCGAGCTCGTCGAGGGCGACATCGGACCAGCGGACCTCGCCGGTCGTCGGCCGCAGGAGCCCGGCCGCGATGTGCAGCAGAGTCGTCTTGCCCGAGCCCGATCGACCGGCGGCGACCACGAGCTCGCCCCTCTCGACGGCGAGGTCGATCCCTTTGAAGACCCGCAGCGGCTCGCCGTGATCGCGGCCGGGGTAGGTCATGCCGATCCCGCGCAGCGCGAGCAGCGGGCGACCAGCCATGGGCTGTTCCATGGCGGGGGCGTTCACGTCCCGCTCAGGCATCGCCGCGCCCACCGAGCCGCAGGCTCGCCAGCCCGCCCCACGCGACCGCCGAGAGGGCGAGTCCAGCGGCGAAGACGACGATCCAGCTCAACGAGACGTCCGCCCCGGCGATCTGGCCGGCGGTCAGCGTAGCCAGGCCAGCCGCCACGAGCGCCGCGGGCAGGGCCACCCCGAAGCGGGTCCAGACCAGCATCGCCCGGACGTCCTTGGGCCGCCAGCCGCTCGCCCGCAGGACGCGCAGCTCGGTCTGGCGGGCCTCGAGGTCGAGCCGCAGGGCGAGGAGCGTGAAGGCCAGGGTGCCCAGGCCGACGAGGGCGAGGAGCGCGAGCTGGTAGGCCGCCAACCGCTCGGCCAGCGCCGAGGCGAGGAGGGTCGGCCCGACGCGCGATCCCACGGTTGCCAGGACCGCGAGCCCGGGCGCGATCGTCGCCGCCGCCAGGGCCAGGCCGAGCACGATCGCGATCGAGCGCCAGGGCCGGGCCAGCAGCGAGCGCAGGGCATAGGTCCGAAGCCCGCCCACCGATGGGCTCAGGTGGCGGTGCGGGACGACGACGTCGCCCGATGCGACGCGACGCGCCGATGGCCGCACCGCGATGGCCGCCACCAGACCCGAGAGGACGAACAGCGCGGCGCCGAAGAACGCGACCGCGAGTCCCAGCGGCTCGCGGGCCGAGACCGCCCAGCCGAGGAGCCCCAGAGCAAGGACGATCGCGCCCGCGACCGCCGACTCGCCCGCCTGCCAGCGCACGATTGCCCGTCGTCGCCAGCCGATCGCGGCGAGGATCGCCGCCTCGCGGCCGCGCGCGGCCGATGAGAGGAGCGCCGTGCCCCCGACGACGACCGCCACCGCCAGGAGTGAGAGGAGGAGCAGGACGACGTTCGTGTCGCCCAGCGCCCGCTCAACCCGGGGCGCGGCGCCGAGGGTGGTCCAGTACTGCCGGACCCAGCCGAGATCCCTGGGCGGGTTGGAGCTCGTGTCGTACGCCGGAACGTAGACGTCGACCGCCTGGGGTGAGGAGGCGGCGACGACGTCGACCTCGAGCCCGAGCGCGGCGATCGCGCCGGCGACCCGCTCGACCTTCGCGAGCGCGCCGGGACCGTAGTTCGCGATCCCCCCGACCCGCACCCGGACCGCGTCGATCGGCGCCGGACCCCGGAGCAGCTCGGCCGCGGCGATGTCCACGATGCCCATCGGCGGCGCCTGCAGCAGCCCGGTCGGGTTGAGGGTCGGATTCATCGGGATGGGCGTGACCGGTCGGCCGTCAGGCCCCGCGACGAGGGTCGTGTCGGGTGGGTCGTAGGCGCCGTAGGGGACGTAGCTGAGCGGGTCCTTGGAGAGATCGAGCGTGTCGAGGTCGTATTCGCCGACCGGGGCGAGGAAGAACGGCCGGTCCATCGTCGTCTTCCGCTTGAAGGTCTCCACGAGCGGCGGCGAGACGGTTTGGAACGGGCGATACGATTGTTCCGAGCCCAGCCGCACCTCCTGGGGACCGAGCGGCCCCGGGTCGGACAGCTCCGAGCCCGGGCCGCCCGGCGGCACGGTGCCCTGCGGCGCGATCCGGAAGGCCGGCGTCGCCGTGCCATCGGGAGCGGCGGCGACGCCGTACGTCGGGCGGGCGGTGAGCGTCGCGATGATGGTCCTGTTGCCGATAAGTCCACCCTCGCCCAACCCCCAGGGCACGCTCGTTCCGGGCCAGGGGACCCGCAGCCCGTTGACCCCAAACGCCTGGGCCTCGTCCGACCTCTCGACCGTGCTGGTGCCCACCGCGGTCATCCCGGGCCCGGCCTCCCGCGCCGCCTCGTCGAGCACGGTGGCCACCGGTCGGTCCGTGTTCGGCAGCGTCGCGAGGGGCCGGCCCACCTGGCTCACATCCAGCGAGAGCTGGATCCGGGCGTAGGTCTTGCTGCTGACGAGGATGGGAATGACCGGGCGGCTCGCGGTGACCACGTTGGCGTCGATCTCTCGAGCGAGGTCTATGTCCGAGCGCCAGTCCCGGTACTTCGGCGGGATGATCATCTTTGTGGTCGACCGGTCGAGGGTGCCGACCGTGAGCGTGTCGCGGTTGGGCAGCTTGACGAGCGGGTCGAGGAAGGCGCCGCCACCCCCGAGGAGCGCCCGCTCGGCCTCCGGATCGATCGCCAGGATCGGGCTCTGGAGCTGGGGCGGGTAGTGCGTGGCGTTGACTTCGAGGGTCCACGTGCCATCGGGGAAGCCCGGGCAGCCGGTGGCATTGGTGTCGGAGATGACAGTCGGGCAGCCCGGGAAGTTCGTCTTCTCGGGCGCGAGCAGGATCCGCACCGTGTCCTCGTACACCAGGTGGCGGCTGACTCCATCGGAGGTCGAGAGGGTCAGCGTCGCGGAGTACAGGGTGGGTCTGGTGGGGACCTTCGGGATCTCGATCGTCGGCGATGCGACCCGGGTGGTGACGAACCCGACCCAGGCGATCGGCGCCGCGATCTCGACGCCGGGGATCGCCCGGATGGCGGCCAGCTGGCCGGTGCCGATCCCGCCCCGGCCGGCCAGGGCCACGAAGTTCGGCTCGACCAGCCCGTTGGTGCTCTCCAGATCGAGCCGCGCGCCGGCCGGCCGGACCAGGATGTCGTAGGCGCCCCGCCAGTTCGCGTCGTTCTCGGCGGTGATGCGCGCGCGGGCGGCCGTTGCCACCTGGGAGGCTGCCACCGCGATGGCCGTCACCGCCACGACCGCCATGAGCGCGGTTCGCCGTCGAAGCAGCCGGAGCGGCGCCGACGGAAGTGGTGCGCCCAACTGGGGAACCTCCGCGCCGAGCGACTCTGGTCTCTACTCCTGTGGCAGCAGATGGCAGGGCGGAGGGGTGCCCGCCTCGGTCGCCGTGCTTTGGTGGTTCGCGGATGACCCGTCCGCGGCGTCGACGACCAGTTGTTGCGTGTACGTCGTGGTCTTGCAGGGGTACCAGGCCATCGAGTGTTGGTAGCTCGTTGCCCATGTCCAACCCGGCGCATATTCGTGGAGACCGGGGTCCGCCACGTCGGGATGGAACACGGGTTGGTACGGGCCGTTCCCGCCCCAGGTCGCGGTCCAGCTCGAAAGCTGCCCATGGGCGCGACTCTGCGAGTGGGGGCTGATGTTGGCGCTGGCCGCCGCGACGATCCCTGTGTTCGAGAGAATGACGAGCACCGCGATCGACACGGAGACGAGGACTCGCTTCATCGCCTTCCTCCTGCGCGTGGCTCCCGGTCGTAGGGGTAGGGCGACACTGCTTCCAGAAGCTGAGGTCACGATGAGGTGGGAGTAAGAATTCGTGGATCGCGGGGGAGCGCGACCCGGACACGACGGCACGACACGTGGCCGCCGTGAACGCGGCTTGTTCGGTTGTCATGCCTCGTGACACTCGTGGAACGCGACCACACCCTACCGGAGCGCGCCGAACGCGCCGAACGCGCGC
>JAJYJR010000262.1 GCA_021789355.1 Chloroflexota bacterium
CATCGCGCGGAGGGCTTCAGCTTCGGACTCACCAACAGCCAACGGAGGCGCGGCATGAGCAGCCATGCCCCGGACACTACGCCGGTCCTATTCAATAATCAAGCCCATTACGGCGTGAGACACTAGCTCCTCCGACGAGTTTTGGGCGGCGCTTGCGGCCGTGCTCGCCCTCGACCCGGGTCTCGCGGTTGAAAACCTTGCCACCGCGGTAGATCGGGTTGGCGAGGATCGTCGCTAGGCTCGACTTGTTCCGACAGATGCCGGTCGCGGCGACGATCTCGTCGTAGCCGACGCCTTCGGCCGCCATCTGGAAGGCCTGGACGACCCGCGGCCAACGGAACATGCGCCGCGACCCGAAGGTGACGCTGCTCTGCTACGACCCGCGCGAGCCGCTTCGCTACCTCGAGATCCGCGGGACGGTCGTCGAGATGACCGAGGCGGGCGCGGCGGCACATCTGGACGCGCTCGCCTCGAAGTACGCCGGGCGAGCGATGCGCTACTTCGGCGACTGCATCCCGGCCCGCTTCGGCGAGACGGAGGTCCCCGTTCTGTGCCGGATCCGGCCCACCCGCGTCGTCGCGCTTGACGCCAGGAAGGGGCCTGCAGGTAAGGACAGCGCCAAAGCCTGAGGCCGTCGCGATCCCGGCCCCCATCTTGACCTTCTGGCTCGCCCGATCTGCGGCGTGCTCACGACGATGCTGCCCGACGGCCAGCTCCAGTCGAGCCTCGTCTGGCTCGACGGCGATGGCGAGTGCGTCAGGGTCAACACGAGCCTCGAACGCCACAAGGCCCGCAACCTTCAGGCGAACCCCAAGGTGAGCCTGCTCGTCGTCGACCCCGACAACACCTCGCGGTTCCTCCAGGTCCGCGGCGACGCCGAGCTCATGACCGAAAGCGCCGTCGAGCACCTCGACAGCCTCACCCGCAGGTACACCGCTCACCCCCGCGTCCACGGCTTCGTCAATCCCGAGGAGCAGCGGGCCCGAGAGACCCGCGTGATCGTGCGGATCCGGGCGAGGCGGGTGACGGTGGACGCGATCCATATCGGCGACCACTGACCGGGACGGCAACCTCGCGCCCGGGAACGGAAGGAACGACACGATGGGCCGCGCAACAACGCCCCACGACGCTCGCCTCGCGATCGACTACTCCGCGAGGCTCGACCGGCTGAGGACGTTCTTCCGGCTGATCTGGATCATCCCGATCGCGATCGTCGTGAGCCTCCTCACGGCGACGGGGAACGAGACTGTCATCACCGCGACCGGCACGACCGTCACTCGCACGAGTGGCGTGCTCGCCGACGTGCTTCTTCCTAGTCGGCCTGCCCGAAGGCCTTGATCTCCTCCAGCTCCTTGGTCGAGAGCTCGCGCGGAGTCTGGCCGCGGGCGACCTTCTCGGCCTGCACGTGGTGGCGGACATCGTCCACGATGTCCGGATTGGCCAGCGTGGTGATGTCACCGACATCAGTGAAGTTCGAGATCCCGGCGATGACCCGCCGCATGATCTTGCCGGAGCGGGTCTTTGGCATATCGGCCACGATCCAGACGTTCTTGGGCCGGGCGACCTTGCCGATCTCGGTCTCGATCGCCAGCGAGACCTTCTCCTCGACCTCCGGCGAGGCGGCGTAACCTGGCTTGAGCGCCACGTAGATCTCGACGGCCCGACCTCGCAGCTCGTCGACAACGGGAACCGCCGCAGCCTCGGCGATCTCCTCCACGGTCAGCGCGGCCGACTCGAGCTCCTTGGTCCCGAGCCGATGCCCGGCGACGTTGATGACGTCGTCGACGCGACCGAGGATCCGGAAGTAGCCGTCGGCGGCCTGCATGGCCCCGTCATTGGCGAAGTACGGCCAGTCGTGCCAGTCCTTGCTCTCCTTGTTGCGGTTGTACTTCTCGTAGTAGATCTGGAGGAACCGCTCTGGTTGGCCCCAGATCGTCTGGAAGATCCCGGGCCACGGGTTGCGGATGCAGATGTTGCCGGCCCGCCCGCTCCCCGCCTCGACGACGTTACCGAGTTCGTCGTAGACCACCGGATACACCCCGAGTACCCCGGGACCACAGCTCCCTGGCTTCATCGGCTGCAAGGCCGGCAGGGTGCTGCCCAGAAAGCCGCCGTTCTCGGTCTGCCACCAGGTATCGACGATGACGGCCTCGCCCTTGCCCACCACGTCGTGATACCAGCGCCAGACATCCGGCTCGATCGGTTCGCCGACGGTGGTCATGTGCTTGAAGTGGTAGTGGTACTTCATGGGCTCGTTCGGCCCGAGCTTGCGCAGCATGCGGATCGTCGTCGGCGCCGTGTGGAAGATGTTCACCCCGAGCCGCTCGGCGATCCTCCAGGGGCGGCCGGGGTCCGGGTAGGTTGGGACTCCCTCGTAGATCACGCTCGTGGTGCCAAGCGAGAGCGGACCGTAGACGATGTAGGAGTGGCCGGTGATCCAGCCGATGTCGGCGAAGCACCAGTACGTATCCTCGGGATGGATGTCCTGGTAGTACTTCGACGTGCCGGCGACGTAGGCAAGATAGCCTCCGGTGCTGTGCTGGCAACCCTTGGGCCGGCCCGTCGTGCCGCTCGTGTACATGAGAAAGAGCGGTGCCTCGGCCGGCATCGACACCGGCTCGACGACAGCCCCGCGGTACCCGTGCAGCAGTTCGTCGACGAAGAAGTCCCGCCCCTCAACCATCCTGCTCTGGGAGGCATACTGGCCCGGCCGCCGGCGGAACACGAGGACCTTCTCGACTTCGACGCCCTCTTCGCGGGCCCTCTCGACCGCCTCATCAGCCTTCACCTTGTGGTCGATGAGCTCGCCGTTGCGGTAGTAGCCATCGATGGTGATCAGGACCCGGCTGCCCGAGTCCGCGATCCGACCTCCACAGGCGGCGCCACTGAACCCGCCGAAGACCTCGGAGTGAATCACTCCGAGACGGGCGCAGGCGAGCATCGCCACGGGCAGCTCGGGCACCATCGGTAGGTGGAAGGTGACCGTGTCGCCGGTCTTGAGGCCGCAGAAGTCGCGCAGGAGCGCGGCGAACTCGTTGACCCGCCCGTAGAGCTCCTGGTAGGTGATCGCGACAGGCTCGGCGGTCTCGGGCTCGGGGACCCAGATGAGGGCGGCCTTGTTACGGCTCGCCGCCAGGTGGCGGTCGACGCAGTTGTAGGACGCGTTGAGGCGCCCGCCCACGAACCACTTCCAGAAGGGTGCGTTGCTCGTGTCGAGCGTGGTGTGCCAGTAGGTGTCCCAGCTGAGCAGATCCGCGTACTCCTTGAAGCACTCCGGGAAGCGCTCCTCGCGAAATCGCTCCATGATCGACGGGTCAGAGGCGTTTGCCTGTCCGATGAAACTGGCCGGCGGGTAGAGGTACCCCTCCTCGCGCCAGTGGACGGCGATCTGCGCCTCCGATACCTGTGACTCTGCCTCTGTGACCATGGCCCAACCTCCTATCCGCCCGGCTGGAGAGCCTAGGAAGGCGTGCCCGGCGCCACGCCCAAGACCATTGGTCCGGCGTCGTCCCTTGCCGCCGGCCTCGTCCACAGGAACCCTATCGCACCGCGAGTGCACCTCCGTGCCGCCGTCAGCGCCGGCTGCGCCCGTGATCCACCGGCGCGGAGGAGATGAGACGTCAAGATAGGCCCCAACGAGCCGCTTGCCAAGGGGAGAGTTCGGAGCCCGGTCGTACCCCAAGATGCCGCCCACTCGCTCAGGTAGGCTGCCCGTGACGGCCAGCCCTGGCCTTGCTCGTGGCGCCGCGGTAAGCTCGAAATGACGGGCTCACGGCCCGGGAGGCGGATGGGTGGAGTGGCTCGCGCCCCTTGCCTGCTCGTGTTGCGGCATGGTACCGGTCTGGTTCGGCTGCTTGACCTGGTGCCTGTGCGAGCCGCTACCGGATCAGGCCGTCCTCTCCGGTGGGCGGCACGAATGCACCGCCGAGCGTCGCCTCCACGTTCACAGTTTCAGGCGGCTCACTGTCGAGATTGATCGGACAGGGCTCGACCCTCGGGTCGTGTTCGCCTGTGCGTGCGGTCAGGAGCGTCGGCTGGAAGCCGCCGCCTGAGAGTTGGCGAGGCGTCCAGAGGGCGGACCTGAGCAGGCCTATGGCCTTGGCCGGCCGAGCAAGCGTCTCCGGCGCGAGCTCGAGCGCCTGCGCCGGGCTGCCGACGCCTGAGCCCGGATTCGGGACGACGGCCTCCTGACCGCCAACGACAGCTCCCGGGCGAAGAGCCCGCTTCCTGAGCGCCGACTGGATCGCCGGCGGCAGGATGATCCGCGGAACGGGAAGTGCGAGCGCCATTCCTATCGCCCCGGACATTTGTTCTAATTTGGTTCAGAGTGGCCCTCCCGCTCGCGACGTAGATCAGGTCAGTCGAGCCGACAGACCCCGGCGTCCCGCGCCGTCGACGGCTCCCCCAACTCGATCGACTCGGCTCTCTGTCTTCCGCAGCATGAGGCTCATCGCTGTTGGACCTCCGGCGCCGGACCGACGCCGCGATCCTCGGAGCGGTGCTTCGGGTGCAGCTCGAACAGCGGGTGGCGGCGCGCCTCGGCCACGTACTCGTCCTCGGTCTCATCGACCCGGAACCGGTATCGGTAGAGGATCGCTGCGGGTGGGCGGACCGTGGGTCCCAGCATGACGCGCAGGACCCGTGAGCGGTGGAACGAGGCGAGAGCGTCGCGCAGCATCGGCCCCGCCACCTCGGGGGCCATCTCGACGACGTCGAACGTCTCGTGCCAGCGCCCGCGTGACACCGTCGCCTCGCCGGCGACGCGCAGGTTGCGGACCCAGTGGGTGACCCCGAACGACGCCTGGAGGTAGCGCCTTCCGCCAAGCTCGAGCATCGCCGCCGGGGTCGACCGCGGCCTGCCGCTGGAGCGACCCCGAACCGTCAGTAGCACGTTTGGTCCTGCCGGACCCCGTCGGATGGCGCGCCGGACCAGCGGGCCGAGCAGGCGGAAGAGCGGGGTAACGAGACGCTGGCGCAGGTCGGGCCGACCCGGCGGTGCGGCCCCCTGGTGCTCAGTCATCGAGGCCCCCGATGTCCACACGCGCCAGACGCTCGGGGTCGGCGAGGATGTCGATCTCCACGATGCGCTCGCCGCGCACCGTGACGCCCAGCACGGAATACGCCTGTCCCGTATCGGCGGCAACGATCCCGCAGGAGCCATTCACCAGGACGCGGCGGGCGACCGCCCCATAGCGCCTCCCGAACGCGATCGCCTGCTCGGCCACCGCTACTGCGCCGCGCACGAGCCTCGAGCCGACAACGGCACCCGCGTCGACGCGCAGCACGACATTCGGGTCGAGCACCGCGAGGAGCCCCACGAAGTCGCCATCGCGGGCAGCGGCCATGAATGCGTCGACCACCACGCGCTGGCGGGAGAGATCCGGCTCGGGCTCGTCGGCTCCCCGCACCCGGCGGCGGGCACGGCTCGCCAGCTGGCGCGTCGCCACAGGGGTGCGGCCCACGATCGGCGCGATCTCCTCGAACGGGACGCCGAACACGTCGTGCAGGATGAACGCGACCCGCTCCGATGGCGCGAGGGTATCGAGCACCAGGAGCAGCGCCAGCCCGACCGAATCCCCGAGCATCGCTTCATGCTCGGGATCGCCCGCGTCCACGCTCACGATCGGATCGGGGACGAAGACGTCGAGCGAGTCCTCGCGCCGCGACCGGCGGGCCTCGAGCAGGTTCAGACAGACACGCGCGACGATCGTGGTCAGCCAGCCGCCGAGGTTCTCGACCTCGTCGGCGCCGGAGCGACTGACCCGAAGCCACGCTTCCTGGACCGCGTCGTCGGCTTCGCCGGAGGAGCCGAGCATCCGATATGCCACGGCCCGCAGGTGGTCCCGGTGAGCCTCGAAGCGCTCCGCCAGCCAGTCCTGCTCGTCCATCGGTCACATCCCTTTGCCGCGTCCTGTCATCTGAGTGACCGGAGAAACCCACGAAGTGTGACCGAAGGATCGCGACGCGCGATGGTTCGCGACCCGCGATCTGTCGGGCGCGTTCTCTCCTCGTATCAGCATTCAACACCGCCTGGTCCATCAGGTCCTCGACGACGCCAAGACCGTGAAGGTGCTCCGGATGTGGACACACTACGAATAGGTACGTGTCCCCCTGCCCCTCAACCCCAGAAGATGCCGGACGGTCGGCCGCGATTTCGGCCAGGAGCGGATCCACGAACGGTGTCGTGCCGAGGCGTTGGTACTGGTGCCAGACGAGGTTACGGTCGCACCAGAAGAGAGTCCACGTGGACGTGGTCGCGCTGAAGCGAAGCCTGGCGATCGGGAGGCGCGTCCATTCCGGGCCAATTCCCGGAGTCCACGGCGCACGGCACTCCACGATGGTCACGGCGCGGCCGCTCACCTTTAGCTCGACACGAACCTGGTGACGCGCGCGAGACGGTACGCGACCGTCCGCGTACCGGCGGATCTTGGCGAGGTCGATCTCGGGGAGCCGAGGCTTGGTCGCGGGCATAGCGCACCCTATCGTAGGGTGCTCAGGCCGAGGCGCCCAGGCAGTCAGCTATCCAGCCGGCCCGACGGGAAGTGCGAGCGCCATTCCCCTCGCCTCGACGAGAACGTCCGCTCTATCCCGCTCTCCGGCATGTCGGCCCAGCGGCTTCGAGTTGACCGGCCCGAACTCAGGTTCGTCTGTCCGCGCCATCCGTGGCTCGATTACTGGGTCGTGCCGGTAGGGTTGCCTGGCACGGCGATGCCTCGGAGCTTTCGACCACGGTCCGATCACGTGCCCACTGTCACCATCGAGCGCGGACGTTGCCCGCTGACGTGCCAGACTGCGCGTCATGAGCGACGAGCCCCTCCGAACGCCCGGCGCGGCGTTCCTGCTCTCCCAGCTCGGCGGTCACTCGTCCCGGCTGTGGGTGCGGCGAATGGCGCGGATCGGCCTGGAACCTCGTGAAGTGATGCTCTTCCGACATGTGGCGCTGGCTGAGGGTCGCTCGCAGCGCCAGCTCGCCCGGGCCATCGGCCTGCCCCCCAGGCAGGATCGTGGCGCTGTTGAACCGCCTCGAGGCGCGCGGTTGGGTGGAGCGACGCAGGAGTCCCACCGATCGTCGCGTGCGCGCCCTGCACCTGACGGTCGAGGGAAGGAAGATGCTCGGGCGGATCATGGCGGTCTCGGCGGAACACGAAGCCGAGCTGATGCAGGGACTCGGTCCGGCGCAGCGAGGTGCGCTCGTCGAGTTGCTCGGGGACGTGGCGGCTCGCCAGGGGCTGATTGAGGGAGTGCATCCGGGCTTCGCCGAGCCGGAGGCCGACCAGACGCGATCCCAATCTGCGAGGCACCGGCCTCGCGCCTGAATCAGGGCAGCTGGCGCGACGGGCTGCGATGCGTCCGCAGCGCCGCGCGACGCCATGCAACCGATCTGCAACGTGGACGGCTGCTGGCCGCATTGTCGGCAGATCGTTCTCACCTGTAACGTTCTCGACTCCGGGCAGCCCCAGCGGGGCCACCCGGGACCAGCCCGGCGGCGCTGTCTGTCAAGGGACAGTGGGACTTCCTCGCAGGCGGACAGCTGACCTCCATCTCGGCGGACACGTGATCTCCATCCCGACGGCCAGCTGATCGTCGTTCAGCGTGGTCAGGCCAGCGGCACCACCCCCTTCCCGGTGGTGGCCTCGGCCAGCCGGTAGGAGGCGCCCTCGGTCAGGACCACGTGGGCGTGGTGGAGGAGCCGATCGACGGTCGCGGTGGCGAGGGTCTTCGGCATGATGGTGTCGAAGCCCGACGGATGGAGGTTGGAGGTGACGGCCACGC
>JAJYJR010000263.1 GCA_021789355.1 Chloroflexota bacterium
GTGCTCGAAGTGGTCGAAGTGAGCGAGCCGCTCGTCGCGGATAGCGTGTAACTGGTGCCGGCTGTGTCAATCGAGCAGCTGAAGGTCGCCACGCCAGACGACACCGTGACCGGGTTCGTCGTACAGCTGAGCGCGGTCCCCGACACGCCGGTACCCGAGGTGATCGCCAAGCTCACCTGGTCGGTGTTGTCGGTAGTGACGACATTGCCAGTGGAGTCCTCCACCGAAACCGCGGCGGTGAAGCTCGACCCGGCCGCATTGCTCGAAGGCGGCTCGGTCGTAAAGGCGAGCGTCGAGGGGCCGAGGGTGGTGAAGCTGGCGACGGTGCCGTAGCCGGTCCCGGAGGAGTTGGTGGCGTAGGCGTTGAAACTGTAGCCCGTCGCCGGCAACAGCTTGGAGAGGTCGACGCTGAAGGGAGTGTCGATCGCGCAGCTGGCGACCGGAACCGTGGTCGTACCGGTGGCGCCGAGGGTCGGGTTGGGGTTGGTCGCGCTCGGCGCGAATACGACGCCGCAAGAGGTGACGGTCGCGTCGCCGGCGTCGGTGACGTCACCGCCGGCATTTGCCGAGCTGGCCGTGATCGTGGTGGCCGAACTGGTGGTCACCGCGGGTGGGTACCACGGGTATACGAAGCGGACGATCACGATTCCCGAGCCGCCGGCTCCGCCGACATCGAGATCGACACCGCCGCCACCGCCGCCACCGGTGTTGGCCGCGCCCGCGCTCCCACCAGAGAGGCTGCCGCCGTCGCCCCCACCGGCAGTGGCTGTTCCGCCGGCCAGCGCGATGCCGGCCCACCCCGCGCCGCCGCCCCCGCCGCCGCCGCCGTAGGCGGTGGTCTGGCCAGCGAACAGCCCGGCGGCCGGGACCGTGCCGGCCCCGCCGTTGCCACCGCCTGTGTCCAGGCTTCCGGCGGCACCCCCGCCGCTGGTGGGGGAGGAACCTCCACCACCGCCGCCGGCGTAGGTCTCATATTGGCCCGTACAACCGCCGGGAGAGAGGCAGATCTCGTGCCAGCCGGCGCTGCCTCCGGCGCTGCCGGACCCGGACGTGCCACCAGCACCGTAGAGGCCCCCCTCGTTCGTGGTCCCGCTCACCCCGCTATAGCCCCCACTGCCGCCGGAAGCCGTGACGGCGAAGCCGGCCTTGACGACGAACGAGGACTGCGCCCCCGCTGCCCCATTCGATGTGCCGCTACCACCGCCACCGCCGCCACCGACCGTGACGGTCGCGCTGTCTCCGGGGGTCACGGCGCCGGCCGACTCGACGACCTGCCCGCCGCCACCGCCGCCGCCCGCGCCCATGCCAGTGGTCACGCCGCCACCGCCACCGCCACCGCCGCCGACCGCGACGACGCCGACCGAGGAGACGCCTGCCGGTATCGGCCACGTGCCCGAGGCGGTGAAGGTCGCCTCACAGATATCGTTGCCCACGTAGGTGGTGGGTGAGGGACACTCTCCCGGGGTGTAGGTGTCGACGGCGCCGTAGCTCCACACCAACTCGTTGTCGAAGGACGAATTACCTTGGGAGACGTAGCCGTATTCGTTGGTGGCGTAGGCTCTGAAGCTGTAGCTCGTCCCCAGCGACAGCCCGGTCATCTCGACGCTGAAGCTGCCAGGACTGGTTAACCCGCCGTTCTGGTAGTCGCAGCCGCTGTAGGGGACCGTGATGGTGCCGCTGGCGCCGAAGATCGGGTTCGCGTCGGTCGCGGTCGGCGCGTATACGATACCGCACGAGTAGGCGTTCGTCGCCTGGTAGCCGAGGCTGGTGATGTCACCGCCGGCGTTTGCCGAGCTGGCCGTGATAGGGTTGGCCGGACTGGTGCTCACCGTGGGAAGCCAGGCCGGGTTGGCGAAGCGGATGATCACCACGCCCGAGCCGCCGGCGCCATTGTCACCACCACCGCCGCCGCCGGTGTTGAACCCTCCGGCGGTGCCATCTATGACGGGTCCGCCGCCCCCGCCGCCCCCGCCAGGGCCGCCGGTACTCACGCCGACACAGCCCGAACAGGTCGAACCGCCCCCGCCGCCCCCGCCGTAGGTGATGGTCTGCCCGGCGAACAGTCCGGCGTTCGGGACCGCCCCGCCACCGCCGATCCCACCATAATTGTCAGTTTCCCCGGGGAACCCCGAGTAGGAGTCGCCGCCGCCGCCCCCGCCAGCGATGGTCTTCGTGTCGTTGCTGTTGTTCCACGCTGCCTGCCCTCCGGATTCGCCGTCGCCCGACGTGCCGCCGTCACCGGCGGTGTAGGAAACCGCTGTCCCCGTGCCGTCCCAGCCCCCTTCCCCGCCGGGGGCCACGACAACAGAAGAACCGGACGAGCCGACCGGTCCGATTGAGGAGGATTCCCCGGCGTACCCTTCGGAGTTGGCGCTGCCGGAACCGCCGGCGCCGACGGTGACCGTCTCGCTGTCTCCCGGGTTCACGGCTTGGCCAGTTGGGTTCTCGACCGCCCCGCCCCCGCCGCCCCCGGCCGCCCCGCCACTACGAGCGCCCCCGGCGCCGCCCCCGCCGACGGCGACGACGTCCACCGAGAACACGCCCGGCGGCACCGTCCAGGTCGTCGAGCCGTCGAAGGTCACCTGGCAGATCCCGGTAGCGTTGCCGTAGCTGTCGAGCACGTCGGTGCTGCCCGAGGGACACGGCGGAGCTGTCGACGCCGCTGCTGCCACCTGGGACGCGTCGATGAGCGGCACGCTCAGCAGTACTAGGGCCAGCACCCCGACCATCGTGGTCACCCGGGTGAGCCATCGGTGCAACCCCCGCATGGTCGACGAGCGATTCATGGCGACCTCCTCAAGAAAGAGCCATCGATGTCGTCGGGTGGCGACGGGGGCGGCGGTCCGAGGTGGGCTTCGAGTAGCCCGACGAGCTGGATGACCCCGTGGAAAGTTTCCGGGGGCGTGGCTTCGGTGGCGATCTCGCCTTCGAGGACGCCTTCGGGGCTCCAACGCACCTCGGCACCGAACCGCATCGGCCGCTCCTATCGACGAGATCGTTGCTTTTCTCATCATGAGAGGCGGTCGGCCGGATGTCCCTACAAGACCGTTGTAGTTTTTTCAGCTCGAATTTGTAGGGCTAGTCCGCTTGGGTGTGGCCCTCGCGGGTGGTTGGGGCGATTTGGCCGGCCAGTGCCCGCCGGGAGGAGATGCCGAGCTTGGCGTAGATGTGGGTCAGGTGCCAGGCCACCGCGTTCGGGCTGACGAACAGGCGGGCGGCCACCTCCTTGTTGGATAGGCCGGCCGCCACCAGCCGGGCCACTGCCCCCTCGGCGGGGGTGAGCAGCCGGGCGAGACTGTCGCGACGACGGCGGGCCAGACCGGCGGAATCGATGGCCGCGACCGCCTGGGCGGCGTATGCGTCGGCGCCCAGGGTGTCGAAGGCGTCCAGGGCGGCATACAGGTGGTGGGCGGCTCGGCTTGGCAGGTGGGATTGCAGCGCCGCCTGGCCGGCGGCCAGGTGGGCCTTGGCCGCCTCGAGGGGCATGGCGAGACCGCCGGCCAGCTCGACCGCCGCATGGAAGAGGGTTGCGGCCGTCTCCCAGTCTCCCCCCGCGGCCGTCAGCCGGCCGCGTACCCGGGCTGCGGTCATGGCCGCGAAAGGCCGATCCCCCAGGGGTGCTGCCGCCTGCTCGTATCGGTCCAGGGCGGCATCGGCGTCGACGTGCCGGCCGGTGCGGGCCAGGGCGTCGGCGAGGGCCGGCCCGAACCCGTCGACGTTGCAGTACGGCGACCCGCCTACAGCCTCTATGGCGGTGGCGGCGGCGGCGAAGGCGTCGGTGTCGCCGCGGGCGTCGGCGATCGCGGCCGCGGCCGCGGCGGGAGCGACCTGCGGGGGGGCCATGCCGGTTCGCGCAGCCCACTCCGCCGCGGCTGCGGCGTGAGATTCGGCGGGCTCCCACTCGCCCCTGGCCGCGTGGGGATAGCAGGCCCAGGCATGCAGGACGGCGAGGGCCGAGCCCCGACCGGCTTCGCTGGCGGTAGCCACCGCCAGCTCCCCGTACAGCACGGCCTCCTCCAGGCGGCCCAGCCGGTAGGCGGTGGCACCGAGCGCGCCCAGGGCGAAGCTCGGCCAGGCCAACTCCTCTCCCCGGGCGGCCCGCTCTACGACCGACACCAGGTCGCCGTAGGCTCCGGGCAGGTCGTCCGCCCACCACCGCAACACTCCCCGGGTCATCAACAGGACGAGGTCGGCTGGGTTGGCAAGGGCGGGTGTTCCGGCGAGCACGGCGGAGGGGTCACCGCCTGGGCCAATCGCCGTCCCCAGCGCCCAGACCATCTCGGCCAAGGCGGTAAGCGCCGGTGCGGAGACCCGGGCGGCCATGTTCGCGCTCCAGCGGATCATCTCGGCATGGTCCACCCGCAACGTGGCGATCATCGCCAACACCGTGGCGACCCGGCCAGCCAGGTCCGCCGGGGCGCCCTCCGGGCGCGAGCCGGCTTCCAACCCGGTCCAGGCACGTTCCAGCCTGGCGGCCGCGTCGGGGAAACGCCCACAACCCCAGGCCAGAAACCCGACCACGTAGTCGACCCACGGGTCGGGGACCAGGGCGGACAGCTCCTGTTCGGCCCGCTCCGCGATGGCTACGCCGCCGACGCTCACACGGGCCTCGACCGCCGTCAGCAGACGGCGGAAACGCTGCGGGCCCGCAGGGGTGAGCTCGAACGCCCGCCATAGGCCCAAAGCCGCCTGGTGCAGCCGACCCTGGCCCGCATCGGCATGGGCCGCCCGCTCTAGCTCGTCGGCCAAGCCTCCGTCGGGGCCCTCTGCGGCGGCTACCCGGTGAGCCAGACCCGACCCGCCTGCCAAAAGCCCGCCCGCCCGGGCGTGCAGGCGGCGTCGCTCGACGGGGTCGATGTCGTGGTAGATCGCAGCGCGCACCAGCGGATGGGAGAACGCCACCCGAACACCGTCGGGGCCCGGCTCTCTAACTAGCAGCCCCGCCCGCGCCGCCTCGCCCGCCGCGGCCTCGGGCTCGGCCGTCCCGTCCAACTTTGCGAGCAGCGCCAGATCGCAGCCCATGCCCATCACAGCGATCGCCGCCAAGAGCTCACGGGTCGCCGGCGCGCACGACCCGAGGCGGCCCACGATCGCCTGGGCCAGCGAGGCCGGGGCGGGCAGGACGTTCCCTGTCTGCTCGAGGATGACCGTCGGTAGCTGATCGAGCAGCATCCGGGCATACAGCGGATGGCCCCCGGTGTGCTCGAACAGCCGAGCCGCGCCCGCCGGAGACAGCGGCCCGGTGCCCAAAGCGGCGGCCAGCGCCATCAACTCGTCTGGCGCCAGGCCCTCCAGGCGGACCGTTGCCGACCCCGGCTCGGCCAGCAACGCCTCCCACCCCGACCCCAAAGCGCTGCGCTCCTCGGGGCGGAAGGCGAGCACCATCAAGACCCGATCCCGCAGCAGCCGGCGGGCCACGAACCTGAACGCCGCCAGCGAGGGACTGTCGGCCAGGTGCCCGTCATCGATCACCACCAGCAGCGGATCGGACCCGGCGGTCAAGACGGAGAGCAACCCCGCCCCCACCAGCAACGGATCGGAGCCCGGTCCCAGGCTCGCCGCCCAGTCCCGCAACGTAGTGGACAGCCCAGGCGCCCCAGCACCCGTCGCCAGCCGACCCACTAGGCCGAACGCGAGCGTCCGTTCGTCGTCATCGCCCGCCACCCACAACACCGACGCCGGGTCGACCTCGGCCACCACGGCGCGCAGCAGAGCAGTCTTGCCGATCCCCGCCTCGCCCTCCACCCCTACCAGGCGCGGCGTTCCGGCCAGCACGTCCGCCCACGCTTCGCGCAGCACCTCAAGGGCGGCTGCCCGGCCCACGAACGCGGACCGACGGGCAACCCCGGCCACCGATGCCGGGCGGGAGCCGTGCGGCTCGGACCTGATCACACCGGCGCGCCCACTGCCCGTCGCCCGTTTATCACCACGGTCGCGCACCACCACCACGCCGGGGCCGTCGACACCGGCTTCTGCCGCGGCGGCAGCCCTCCGCTCCAACGTCTCTGGCGCCACCCCCGATGGGCCCCACGCGACCGCTATCACCACCTCGAGCGGGGCGATGCTCCGCACCGCGTCGCTCACCACCGACGCCAGGCGCTGCCCGACCCGTCGCGCCATCGGCGCCGTACCGACACTGCCGATCGACACAGCCAGGTGTTCACCGTGCTCCCAGAGCCGATCCTCCGCCCTCACCATCTGGCCCAGGCTGGCCGCCGCCGACCCCATTGCCCGACGGTGGACGTTGGCTGCCGGGGAGGCCAACCCGAGCGGCGCCAGGCGCACCACGCCCACGGCCACACCCGACCCCGGTCCGCGACCATCGGTTCCGTTGCCCCCCGGCGCACCCGGTGAAGCTCCCCTCGGGCCATTCCGATGCCTGTCCACAGCCAAAACCCGGTCAACCCCTTCAGGACGAGCGCTCTAGCCTCGCCTTCGAACGTAACGAGCGCCCATACAACCCAGCCAGGGGCAAAAGTCCCCACCATCACAAACAAACCGGGCCCCGACTGGGCTTCATAGCCCAAGACGTCCCCATACGCAGGCTGTCGCAAGACGGCGTGCTGACCTGTTCCTGACTTCGCGTCACGGATCCGCATTCGATCAAACGACATCGTGAGGCCCCGGTTTTGGTGCTGCTGGTCTCAGTTTCGATGGAAGGCGAGACGACGTAGGCGCGCCGTTTCGAGGCCGGCCTGCCGGGCCTTACGGATGGCGGGACCCCGACCTTCGTGCGCGTCGGTCGGGGTCACATACCCGATCCCGGCGTGGAGGCGAACCCCATTCCACAGCTCGCGGATGACGGCGAGCTCGATGCGCGGCACGGTCGGGTCGGCGATCGCCAACAGGTGCGGGTATTCGTCATGCAGATGGCCTTTGAAGCCATAGATCCAGGACGGGTCTATCCGGGTGCCGGGCCAGCCGGCCGCGTACCCGGGCTGCGGTCATGGCCGCGAATTCGCGCGTCAAGCCCGAGCTCGTCTGCGGCCCGTTGTCCGACACCGCCAACAGGATCGGCCTGTCCCGTCGTCGACGGCCGGGTCCGCCAGCGCGTCCGCTCTCGCTGCAGCGTGGCCGAAGAAGCCCTCGGCGACGAGAGCGTCGGTCAAGACGATCTCAACTGGGGTTGACGTTTCCTGCGAGGAGATGATGCCGGTGATCCACTTGCGGCCCACGAGGCACTCGACCACGGTTAGACACCACTTGGCTTGCCGTCTGGCGTGCCTTGTCCCGCGGAAGTTCCGGCTGAGGTACCGCGGTTAGCCGGTGACGACGTCGCGGCCGAGGAAGACTCGAAGTCTCGAGCGGCGGGTCCCGTCGGCGGCGAGTTTGAGTTCAATGATCGAGCCTCGCAGACCCTGAGGGTAGCTCCCCGTTGTCTCACCAGGTGTCCTGCAGGGTCCAATCCGCCGAGATTAGGTCTCTGATCTGGTGCCCCCGGCAGGATTCGAACCTGCGCACATGGTTTAGGAAACCACTGCTCTATCCCCTGAGCTACGGGGGCAATCTCGCTCGCGATCCGTCGGACGGCCGGATGTCGCAGCGGATATGGAGTCTACCGGCAAAGGCCCGCTGCGGCGGATTGTCTTTGCGGCCGCCCAAGCCGGCCTTTCTCGACAAGGTATGCGGCCAAGTCGATGCGTCTAAAAGGGATCCTCGCCCGTATCAGCCGGCTGGTCGCCGAGCATCTTCGCGAGCTCACCCTCGGTCCAGGAGATCTTGCGCTCACAAAGCGCAATCAGATCCTTGGCCTCTTTGACGTCCTCCAC
>JAJYJR010000264.1 GCA_021789355.1 Chloroflexota bacterium
ATGCCCGGCAGGATGCGGGTGACTGGCACATGAGACACCCACGATCGGACGGGACCGCTGGTCAGGTACCCCGCACGATGCGGACTCGGGCACGCCACCTGGAGGAGCCAGGCGCGAGCCAGCCGGCGACGCGGTGCTCCGCCTGTTCGGAGAGATCCAGCGCCGCCTCTGCACCTCCGCGGCGCCGTCCCAGAAGGACCACCCGGGTCCCCAGAAGGACCACCCATCCGGGACGGAGGCGCCCCAACAGGCCCTGACGACCGGGGCAGCCTCCGTTCGCCGCCGCCGGCGACCGTCCCGGTTCGCCAAGGGACGATTCACTTGTGCCGTTCGGCACTTGCGCGGCGCTGAGCGGGGCGAATGCTGCCCGCGCACGCGGGGGGCGTTGACGCGCGGCCATGCCCAGGCCGCCTCGACCGCGCAGAGCCACTGGCGAGACCGACCCGCGATACCCGTCCCAGGAAGGGGTCGTCAGTGGCCGAGTTCGCATTGTTCATAGGCTGGGGCTCGCCGCGCGCCGGCAAAGAAGCCGCGGCGGCCAGGATATTCGAGGAAGCCGTCGCTTACTGGAACGCGCTCCAGGCGACGGGCGAGATCGAGAGCGTCGAAACCGTGCTCCTGACCGCCCACGGGGGTGACCTGGCCGGCTTCGCGCTGCTGCGCGGCGATCCCGAGAAGCTGGGCCGTCTCAGCATGACGCCCGAGTTCGAGCGCCTGACCATGCGGGCCGGCGTCTGCTGCGATGGCGTCGGCGTCGTCAGCGCTCTCGTCGACGCCGGGGTCACCCGGGCGATGGGCGAGTGGAAAGGGGCGATCGCCGATCTGATCTAGGACGGGCGCGTCATGTCCGACCGGCGGGCCACCGTGTCGAGACAATCACCCACGGCCACGTAGCGTCCAGGAAGTCAATGCTCGGGGTCACGGAGTGACCCCGCCAGGTCCAGGGAGGTCGTTTCCCATGCCGCGCTTCATCGCCGTGCACCCGGTAGCCTTCAGTGAGGAGCAGCTCCAGCCGCTGGCCAGGGAGCAGGTGCCCGAAGGCGTCACCTGGAACGGCACCTACTGCGCCTTTGCCGACAACAAGAGCTACTGCCACTGGGAGGCACCCACGAAGGAGGCCGTCGTCGAGATCTTCAAGAAGTACGAGATCCCCTACGAGTCCATCCACGAGGTACGCCATTTCGACCCGGCGACCGGCCAGCTCGAGCCCGAGCCTGCTGAAGCGAAGGTTCCGCAGCCCGTGTGAGCACCCGCGCGCCGCCGCATGGTCGGGACGGGCCCCGTCGACTGTCGAGCGCCTGGTACCGGAGGCGTCGAGGCGCGGTGTCGAGCCTCGGCAGCCATGACCACGCCGAAGCGCTGGCGAGGCCGACCCGCACACCAGATGCCCACGCTGGAGCGGCTCGACAGCTGCGGAGCCCGACACCCATCACCGGACGAGGGAAGCGGCGGCGCGCCGAATTGACACCCCGCGGCGCCCGGCTATCCTCCGGCGCAGGAGCCGCCGGTTCGGCGCTATGCCGCTCGGCGCGTCCCGCACGCTGGGGAGGTCTGCGATGATCGTGCCCCTCTCGGTCCTGGAGTTCCGGGACCGGGCCGCGGCGTATTTCGGTGACCGGGTGGGCGTGGTCGATGGGGAGCGTCGCTTCACCTACCGCGAGTACGCCGAGCGCACCCACCGACTGGCGGGCGCCCTGCGCGGCCTGGGGGTGCAGCCTCACGACCGTGTGAGCTTCATCACCTACAACACGCACCAGCTGCTCGAGGCCTACTACGGCGTCCTCGAGGCCGGCGCCGTGCTGAACCCCATCAACATCCGGCTCACACCGGACGACATCGGGTACATCCTCGACCACTCCGGATCGAAGGCGGTCTTCTACCACGCCGATTTCGCCCCGCTGGTCGAACGGATCGTCCCGTCGCTCGCCACTCGGCCCGCGTTCGTGGTGATGGAAGGCGACCCCGGCGGGCCGGCCTCGCACGAGTACGAAACGCTGCTGGCGGGCGGTGCGCCCGACGAGCCACCGGCGGAGATCGACGAGAACGCAGTGGCCGAGCTCTTCTACACCAGCGGGACCACCGGCCGGCCGAAGGGCGTCGCGCTCACGCACCGCACCCTGTACCTGCACGCGCTCCAGGCCGCGCAGTCCCTGCGCGTCACCGACGCGGACACCATCCTCCACGTGGTGCCGCTGTTCCACGTCAACGGGTGGGGAGCGCCGCACTGGATGACGCTCGCCGGCGGGCAGCACGTCATGCTGCGGCGGTTCGACCCGGCCACGCTGCTGTCGCTGGTGGAGCAGCACCGGGTCACGCACCTGCTCGCGGTGCCCACCATCTTCAACGCCATCCTGAACAGCCCCGAGCTCGAGCGGCACGACCTCTCCAGCCTCAGGTACGTGCTGGTGGGCGGCGCGCCCTCGTCGCCCGCGCTCATCCGCGCGCTCGAGGAACGCCTCGGCGTGACGGCCGTCGTCGGGTACGGGCTGACCGAGACGTCGCCCGTCCTGACCCTCGCATGGCCGCGCCAGCATCTCCTCGAGACGGAGCCACCCGAGCGGCGCCTCGAGCGGCAGGCCACGACGGGCTGGGCGTTGCCCGGCGTGCGGGTACGCGTGGTGACGGGGGAGGGGACCGACGTCCGGCCGGACGGCGCCCAGCTCGGCGAGATCGTGGTGCGCTCGAACGTCGTGATGGACGGCTACTACCGCGACCCGGAGGCGACGGCGGCGGCGATCCGGGACGGCTGGTTCTACACCGGCGACATGGCCACCATCGACGAGCAGGGCTACGTGACCATCAAGGACCGCGCCAAGGACGTGATCATCAGCGGCGGCGAGAACATCTCGTCGGTCGAGATCGAGAACGCCCTCGCCGAGTTCCCGGGGCTGCTCGAGGCGGCGGTGGTGCCCGCGCCCGACGAGACCTGGGGCGAGGTGCCGGTGGCGGTGGTGGTCCTCAAGCCGGGCGCGACGGCCACCGCCGACGACGTGCTGGCGCACTGCCGCGCACGCCTGGCGGGGTTCAAGGTGCCGAAGCGGGTCGAGTTCCGCGACCAGCTGCCGAAGGGCGGCACCGGCAAGATCCTGAAGAGCCAGCTGCGCGAGCCGTTCTGGCAGGGGCACGAGAAGCGGGTGCACTGACTGGCTGCTCGCGCACCGCCGCGAGCAGCCACCCCCACCCTCGATGAGACTTCTCTCACCGGGGTTCCATCGAGCGTTCATCCGCGGTCACGACTCTCCTCGCTGACGGGGCGGCACCGCCACCCGGAACGAGGAGCGTCGTGAAGAACCTGCGTCCCGAGGCGCGTGTACTCGCGGTCATCGCCAGTGCGGTTGCCCTGCTGGGCGTGCTGGTCGTGGTCGCCATCACCACCGCCGGCCCCGCCGGGGCGGTCATCCCGCCCGCGGTCATCGTCGACACCGCCACCCCCACGCCCGTTCAGGGGGCGGACACGTCATCCGACCGGATCGGGTCGCCGGCGCCGTCGCCGGCCGCCACTGGTTCCGCCGCCGGTCCCGTCGCGCCATGGATGCTCCAGGCCGTCTCCGGCCCCGCCGCCGACGAACCCGCGGTGGCGCCGCTCCTCGGCCTGCCGTCCGGGTCGAACCCGCCCGCGCCGGCACCGACACCCTCGCCGTCGCCATCAGCCCGGCCACCCGCGTCTCCGCAGACCACGCCCGAGCCCCCGCTCGCGCCGGTGAGAACCGCGGCACCGGCCGAGACGGCGGCCCCGGCCGAGACGGCAGCGCCGGCCGAGACGGCAGCCCCGGCCGAGACGGCAGCGCCGGCCGAGACGGCAGCGCCGTCCGGGACCCCTGCACCCGACGCCGCGACCCCGACATCGACACCCGAGGCCGCTTCGCCCACCTCCACCCCTGAACCCACGGGAGACTGAATGTCCACCTGCCTCGTCACCGGATCCGCCGGCTTCATCGGCTCCCACCTGGCCCGCCGCCTGCTGGACGACGGCTGGACCGTCATCGGCGTGGACGGCTTCACCGACTCGTACGCTCCGTCGGAGAAGCTCGCGCGCGCCGCCGAGCTCTCCCGACACCCGCGGTTTCGGCTGGTCGCCGGCGACCTCGTCGACCTGCCACTCGAGCCGCTGGTGCGTCGCGCCGAGGCCGTGTTCCACCTCGCCGGCCGTCCGGGCGTCCGCCCGAGCTTCCGGCTCGGCGGCCTGTACCACCACGACAACGTGGAGGCCACCGCGCGCCTGATCGCCGCGGCACAGGGCAGCCAGTCGGTCCGGCGGCTCGTGTATGCGTCGTCATCGTCCCTGTACGGCAACTCGGCGCTGCCGTTCCGCGAGGAGAACCCGGTGGCGCCCATCTCGCCGTACGGGCGCACCAAGCTCGCCGCCGAGCGCGCCTGGCTGGCCGCGAACGACGAGCGGATCGAGTCGGTCGCGCTTCGGTACTTCACGGTCTACGGACCGGACCAGCGCCCCGACCTGGCCATGCGCCGGTTCGCCGAGGCCGCCCTGCGCGGACAGCCCCTGCAGATCCTGGGCGACGGTCACCAGAGCCGCGACTTCACGTACGTCGACGACATTGTCGAGGCCACCGTGCTCGCTGCGTCGGCTCCCGTGGCCGGGCTCGCGGTCAACGTCGGCGGCGGATCCCGCGTCACGCTGCTGGAGGCCGTCGCGCTCCTCGAGGAGCTGGTCGGCCGGCCGGTCCGGGCGGAGCACAGCGCCGTGGCACGGGGCGACGTCCGCCACACGGAGGCCGACCTGTCCCGCGCGCGCGACCTGCTCGGCTTCCGGCCGCGCGTCACGTTTGCCGAGGGGTACGCCCGGGAAGTGGCCTGGATCCGCGACCGCATCGGCACGTCCATCACCCGTCCTTCGCGGCCCGTCCGGCCGTCCCACCGACTGGAGCGAGTGGCATGAACACGCGACCCGGCATGCAGCGTCTTCTCCTGTACTCGCACGACACGTATGGCCTCGGGCACCTGCGGCGCAACGCGCTCATCGCTGAGGACCTGCTGGAGCACGTCCCCGGGCTGCAGGTGGTGCTGCTGAGCGGCTCGCCGGTTGCGACGCGGTTCCACATGCCACGGAACCTGACCCTCGTGCCGCTGCCTCCCGTGGTGAAGACCGGCGTCGACGAGTACACCGCGCGCAACCCGCAGCTCCCGTTCTCGGTCGTCCGTCGCGCGCGCACCGCGATCATGGCCGACGTGGCCCGCCGCTTCGAGCCCGACGTGTTCCTGGTGGACCACGCGCCGCAGGGAATGAAGGGCGAGCTGCTGCCGGTGTTCGACGCGCTGCGCCGCTGGTCGCCGGCCACCCGGATCGTCCTGGGACTCCGCGACGTCGTCGACGACCCGGCCGCGGTGCGGCGCGCGTGGGCCGAGCAGGACGTGGCGCAGACTCTCCAGGATGTCTACGACCGCGTAGCCGTGTACGGCAGCCGCGACCTGGTGGACGTGCGCGGATACGGGGTCCCCGATGAGACGCTTCAGCGCACCACGTACTGCGGCTACCTCTGCCGCCAGCCGGTGCCGGCCGCGCAGGTCCCCATCGCGGGCTGGACGCCAGACATGCGGTTCGTGCTGGGCACCGCGGGCGGCGGTGGCGACGGCGTCGACGTGCTGCACGCGACCCTCGCCGCGGCGGAGCGGCACGGACTCCCCAGCCTGCTCGTCAGCGGCCCGCTGATGGAGCGTGGCGAGCGCGAGGCCCTGGAGGCCGAGGTGCGCGGCAGCCGCGCCGGCCATCTCGAGGAGTTCATCCCCGGGCTCGAGGGCGTGATGGCGGCGGCCAGCGTGGTGGTGACCATGGGCGGGTACAACTCGCTGATGGAGGCGGTCCCCAGCGGGACGCCCACCATCGTCGTGCCCCGCGTCTGGCCGCGCCGCGAGCAGGCGATCCGCGCGGAGCTGTTCGCGGACCGCGGGCTGGTGCGCGTGGTGACGGCGGGCGACGCGCTCGAGGATCGCCTCGCGATCGCGCTCTCCGCTGCGCTCCAGGAGCCCCGGCGATCCGCGGTCCCCTTCGACAGGCTCGGCCTGCCCCGCCTGCGCGAGCTCCTCCTCGCCGAGGCGCGCGTGGCGCAGCAGAGCCGGATCCGGCGCCCGCTGCCGATCGGCGTGGCGGCGGCCGCCCTGCCGGCGGCGCTCCCGGTGCCGGCGTGAGCGGTCTCCCCGAGCGTGACCCTGCGCCGGACGCGCCCGCCGTGGCACCGGGCGCCCCCGTGCGCCCGGTCGGCTACCTGACGAAGCGCTTCCCCCGCCTGTCGGAAACGTTCATTCTCGACGAGGTGCTCGGGCTCGAGGACGCCGGTGTGCCACTCCGGCTGTTCGCGATCCGCGACCCCCGGGAGCCGCTCGTGCAGCCGGACGTCGCCCGGGTCCGCGGCCCCATTGCCTACCTGCGTCCGGGGCCCGCCGTCCGCGCACGCCTCGGCTGGCTCGCCTCGACGCTGGTGGCCCACGCCCGCGTCGCGATGGCCCACCCGGCCCGCTATTGGCGGACCCTGTTCGACGCGTCCGGCCATCGACAGCGCCGAGCCGCCCTGTCGCACTTCGTGGACGCCGGGAGCCTCGCGGCGCGGCTCGACGAGGCTGGGGCCTGGCACCTGCACGCCGCGTTCGCCCACAGCCCCGCGGCCATCGCCCACCAGGTCCATCTCCTGACCGGGCGCCCGTTCAGCTTCGCCGCGCACGCCAAGGACATCTACGTGTCGGACCCGGAGCAGCTCGCCCGCCGGGCGGCGGCCGCCGAATTCATGCTGGTCTGCTCGGAGAGCGCCCGGGCGGCCCTGGCCGAGGTCGCGGGGCCCGCCGCAGACAGCATCCGGCTCCAGTACCACGGGGTCGACCCGCTCCGGTTCCGGCCCGGCGAGGCTGCCCCCGCGGCCGAGGCTGCCCCTGCGGCCGAGGCTGCCCCTGCGGCCGAGGTTGCCCCCGCGGCCGGCCAGCGCCCCTTCCGGCTCCTGGCCGCCGGCCGGCTCGTCGAGAAGAAGGGCTACCCCGTACTGCTCGACGCGATCGCGCTCCTCGCGCAACGAGGCCAGCCTGTCACGTGCCGGATCGTCGGCGGCGGACCCCTCCGTGCCGACCTCGAGGCACGCGCCCGGGCGCTCGGCATCGCGGGCACCGTCACCTTCGAGGGCGCCCGCAGCCACGAGTCGGTCGCGGCGGCGTACCGCGACACCGACGCGTTCGTCCAGTGCAGCGTGGTGCTCCGCGACGGCGATCGCGACGGCGTGCCGAACGTGGTGCTGGAGGCGATGGCGAGCGGCCTCGCGGTGGTCGCCTCGGACGTGGCCGGAATCCCGGAGGCCGTCGTCGACGACGTGACGGGCTTCCTCGTGCCCCCGTTCGACCCGGCGGCCGTGGCGGACCGTATCGGCCGGCTCGTCGATGACCCGGCACTTGCCCACCGCCTTGGGGCGGCCGGTCGCGCCCGCGTGCTCGACCGTTTCGATCGAGCCTCCGCCGTCCGAAGCGTCGCCGCGCTCCTGCTCGACACCTCGCGCGGTGAGGAATCGCAGCCACGATGCCCCGCGGCCGTGCCGCACCCGCCGCTGCCGCGGGCCGGCATCCGCGAGCCGGGAGCGGCCCGATGAGGATCGCCTACCTCCTTCCGGACCCGGGCATCCCGGTTGGGGGCGTCAAGGGAGCCTCGGTCCACGTCGCCGAGATCACCCGCGCCCTCGCGCGAGCGGGCAACGACGTCCTGCTGCTGGCCATGCGCGCCGCCGGACCCGCACCCGATGGCGTCGACCTGGTCGTCCTCGACC
>JAJYJR010000265.1 GCA_021789355.1 Chloroflexota bacterium
CAACACGGCCTGCAGGATGGGTACTACCGGCTTGGCCGGCACCGCCCGCCCGACGAGGCGCAGGGCGCGGGCGAAGCTCGACTGATCTACGGTGAATTCCAAGGGCTTGTTCTCCTTTTGCGCTGACTATCGGCCTCTCTGGACAGTTCAAGGGCGTGCGATCGAAAGGCCGTGCTTATGGCTGTGCGGCGACGACGCCAGGGCTGAGGCAGGATTGGGGATGAGCCGTTGGTTGCGCGATCCCCTCCACTCTCCAACTCCTTCGGAGAGCGCCGCCACGAAAGGGCCCTCTATCAATAGGTCGGTGAGATGAAGGGACTCGGCGACCTCCACTTCGGAGCATCGGGCCAGCGCCTCCAGGGTGTACCCCGTGTACACCACGATGTGGAGCCCGCGCTCCTTGATCTGGCGCAGCAACGTCAGCAGTCCAACCGGCTGGAAAAAGGGCTCGCCCCCATTCACCGTCATCCCGTCACGGGGTTCGCCGAAGCGGTCGAGCACGGCGGCGACCGCGTGGGCCACGCTCATCTCGACGCCGCCGGCCGGATCGTGGGTCTCCGGGACGTAGCAGCCGGAGCAGCGGATGGGACACCCCTGGAGCTGTACCACGCTCCTGCGACCTGGCCCGTCAACGACGGAGCCGTGGTAGATCCGGGCTATCCTCAGACTGTCGTCAGGGGGGCACTCGCCGGTCGTGGGCACTGTACGGCTCTCCAGGGGCCGCGCACAGTTCAATTCGCTTCCCGAAGGAAGGAGGTCACCTGCCAGCGTCCGCTCTTGCGGCCGCGAGAGGCCTTCGACCACCAGCCCGCCCGTTGCCGGGTCCAGGATCCAGGTGAGATCGGTCACCGTCGGACCTTCAGTCGGACCTGAGGGCGCACCTGGGTGCGCTGGTAGTACTCGGCGGTGTTCCGCTCCTGGCAGGGTTCGCCGAGCAGTTCCCTGGCCAGCTTCGCGACGTCGTCACAGGCCGGTCCGACGACGCCCTTCACGTGCAGGGTCAGTTCGCCGGTCGCGGAGTCCAGGGTAAACTCGATTTCGGGCATGGTCTGCCTCCCTGCTCTAGTAGCGAATCTTGATCTTGACGAGATTGCCCTCGACCACGCGCCTGGCCGTGCCATGGACTCGGCGCCTCACCTCCTCCACCACCCGTTCGTTGTATGCCGTTCGCAGCTTGGGGAGAAGCTGGCCGCCGTGAAGGATCCGCTGGTCGTATTCCGACACGACCGGGACGTAGCCTCCAGCGGTTCGGGCGAAGCCCAGGTCGTTCGAGGCGGAGCCGAGGTAGTTCCGGCGGACGACGATCTCGGCGGTCTCCGGCCTGCGATCTCCCTGGTAGCCGAAGAGCGAGAGAGCCTCGCCCTCGTCCACCTGGGAATAGCCCAGGTCGGTGAGGGCCGCCAGCAGCAACCCCCGATCCTTGAAGATCACGTCGGGGAAGGAAAGGTACTTGCTCACGGGCTTGCTCCTGTCCAAGGAATAAGTAGTGTGACTGGGACCGTAACCTTGCCGCCGCGGCAAGGTTATGGTCCCAGTCTCGTGGTTCATCCAGAGCTGGGGGCGGGTCGACGGTAGCCCTGCCTCCTTGCTCCTACGGGATGTATCCTTTTCGTTTGCCTGGTTGCCAACCGATGTCTCGAAGAGCGGCCTTCCAGGCCTCGCGCACCTCCGGGCGGATCAAGTCGAGTGGGTTGCTGAGCAGGGCCCCCACCCGGCGTGTGTTCGGGTAGAGGCCCTGCCGATGCACCGCGAGGGTGGCGCGACGAACCTCAGCGCAGCGACGAGCACCGGCCTCGCTCACCGCCCGCCGCCGTTGCACTGCGCGCCGCTCTGCCAGCATGCGACACTCCTCGGGCAGGTGGTGGATCAGCGTGCCGACGGCACACCCCAGTTGCCGCGCGATCTCGGCCACGGACGGAAGCGGCTCCGACGCGTCCGCGAGCGCTGTCGCGATTGCGCGCCGAGCCACCTCCACGTCGAACAAGCCCCATGGGCGTCGCGGTTTCGGGGCGTCCGGCGTGACCGGCCGGAGGCCATCGCTCAGTGCCACCGCAGTTGCCCCCTTCGTGAGGAGGTGGCGCGGCGTCGTGCCGAGGTAGTAACAGAACCGCAGCAGCGACTCCAGCGTGGGGATGGAGGCGCCTCGCCGCCAAACCTCGATCGTGTCCCAGGACAGATGCGCGAAGCCTCGCAGCGGCCCATCCCCGCCGAGGTGCTCTATGCACTCCTCGATGATCTCCTTCAACCGACCTCGCGGGAAAGGTCCGCGCGGGAGTGAGGTCGCCTTCAGCATCTCCGCCACCGCTTCCGTGACCCAGAGTCGCCAGGCCATCGCTTGCTCGGAGATGGCAGGGCTGCTCAAGGGTAGCCCTGCCTCCTGCTCCCCGAGCCAGTGGCCGCACGCCGTGCAGTGCCCCGGCCGAATGGCGGGCGCGATGATCGGCTGCGGCCTACCGCACGTCGGGCTCGGACAGCGATCTTGCAGAGGCTGGCGGTGACGCGCGCAGACGGTGACGACCTGCAGCGACCAGAGCAGCGGCTGGTACACCTCCCGCCCCTCCTCGCGCCACGCGGAGTAGCAGGCCGGGCACCAGGCCAGCGTGGCGCGCAGGAGCGCAGGCCTCCCGATCACACCAGCCCAGGGCCGCATGGTCAACTGGTGCAGGTCCGTGCGGCCAGTCAAGATGGTCAGCGCCTCGGCCCAGCGCCCAGCTTCCGGCTCCGGGCCGTTGAGGCGCCGCGCAACACACCCCATCAGCCCGCCGAGTTGCATCTCGATCTCCGCGCGGCGCTCGGTCCCGAACGTGGGCGCGATCTCCCGCCGCGCCAGCACGAAGGGCGAGACGCAGTGGGCGGCGGCCAGCCGCACCAGGTAGCCGGTCAGACTCTCCACCTCCGACGTGCCAATGCCGATGGGGGCGAGGTGATACAGGCGACTTCGCGGCGGCAGGGGCACGGGCGAGACGTCCCAACTCTCGTAGCCATCCACGTCCAGGTCGACATCAGAATTGGCTGGCATCGGCCCCCTCCCCGACCGGATCCCGCCCAGGCGTGCGTTGGCCCACCCAGATCGGCCTCTTTCGCATGGTCCCAGGCTGGCTTCTGGCAGGCGTCGATCCCCACAGCAACCCGCGAAGCCGCTCACGGGCCTCTTCTTCCTCTGCGTCCAACTCCGCCTCGCCCCGAGCCGCCTCGGTGACCATCACCAGGGCCTGGGTGGCCGAGCAGGCCTGCGCTTCCAGATCGGCCCGCGTCAGCGTCGGGGCTCCCGCCCGCACTGCTGCCACCAGGCAGCGGGTCAGCCAGTCCTTGAGCGTGCCCACGCAGCCGATGGAACGCTCGTAGCAGTACTCCCACTCCTTGCCCAGGTCCGGCTCCTCCGGGAGCGGCAGGTGCCGCTGGAAGGCGCGCAGCACGCGCCGAAAGGCGAGCGCGTCGGCTTCACGCTCCGGGCGGTAGCGCGGGAGATGGATCTCCAGGCTGCGCCGGCCGAGTTGGCCGGAGAGGTTCCGGAACGCCAACAGGTCGTAGGTGCCGAAGAGCACGTGGACCACGCCGGTCAGATTGGCCAGTGACTTGAGGCAGTCGAGCTGGTCCTGGAGCCGGCGACCCGAGCCCGCCTTCGCCATGTGCTGCGCTTCGTCGACGAGGAAGGCGATCGGTCGGCGCTGGACGAGGGTCGACTCCAGGGCACGCCTGAGGGCGGGCGTCGCCGTCTCCCGCCCATCGCGCCGCTCGGGTGCACGCTTGTGCCCGATGAGCGGCTCGTCCAGGGCCACGAGGGCGCGCAGATAGTAGTCCTTCCAGTTGAAGACGCGGGCATCGGGCGCGATCGCCTCGGCCCCGGCGATGGGCAGGCGGCCGGGATCGCCGGCGAGCGCTGGCAGCAGCTCCTCGGTCAGGCGTCGCCGAGTGCGGGCCAGCAGCGTCGTCTTGCCTACCCCCGTGGGGCCGTAGACCAGCACGAGCGCCGCGCCGGCAGGCTCGGCCAGGATCGAGGTGAGCCGAGCGTCCGCCTCCACCAGGTGAGGGTGGGCCACGGTGTACCGCTTGAAGTAGGCGATGCGCTCGGCGGGAGCGGCTTCCAGCAGCGTCGGGGGGAATCGCTGCATGGCGCCGTCGAGACGGGGCGGGAGGTTGGTGGTAGCAACCATCAGTCAAACTCCCTGTAGTCCTCGTCACCGAGGTCGTCCGTCGCGTCGGGGGCCTGGCCGACCCGGGGCGGCTGTGAGCTGGGCTCCCCACCTTCAGCCCTCGCCGCCGCTCCGGGGGTGCCCCGGGCGCTGCCCCCATGTGACTCGAGGTCCCGCAGTCGCTGGAGCAGCAGCGCCTCCTGCCCCTCCAGTGAGACAATGAAGTCGGCGAGACGGTGGGCCGTGACCGAGAACTGGCCGGCGTGGGTCTGCTGGCGACGACGCAGTTCCACCGTTGATAGTTGGAGCTCCCGCTCCGAGTGGCCCTGGAAGATCAGGTAGTGCTGGGAATGACACGCCACCCACTGGCCACGCACGAAGGCGTAGGCGGTGCCGGCGTCGAAGGGATCGTAGCGCACCGGCACCCGCTTGCCCTCGACCTCCGGGCGCCGAAACAGATCGTTCCAGTAGTAGAGGTAGTTGACCTTCACCCCGTGGCCGGGCTGGACCCGCGCCTCCCCCTTGGGGGTGGTCGGCAACGTGAGCATGCGGAAGTGCTCGTCGTCGGCGATCAGCCGCTGGGGTCGCTGCCCGGTGCGGGATGTCGCCTCGTCCCACGCCTCCCGCGGGCTCTGGCCCAACGCAGGGTGCGGCAGGGTGTCGTAGACGTCATTGGCCCACGTCTCCAGCGCCTCCAGCAACGATCTAAAGGTCCAGCAGGCCGACCGGCGCGGGTCGTTGGCCTTCGTGACCAGCCGGACATTCTTGGTGATCTGGGTGTTGCCGGCCAGTCGGTGGATGAACTCGCTGTTGGCCGTCCCGAAGAGGCGCTCGCAGACCGAGCCGAAGCGCGGCTCGGCCGCGGGTCGCGTCTTCTTGGTGACCGCGTAGCAGGCCAGCAACGTCTCGAAGTAGACGCTGCCGAACTCCTTGCCGCCGTCGACGACCAGCGTTTGGGGCAGGCGTCCCCAGAGGCGGACGCACGCCCGCAGTAGCAGCAGGCAGGAGCGGTAGCTCGGCGGGTCGTAGCTCAGGACCAGGGCGACGAGGCGCCGGGAGTAGGCGTCGGTGAGGAAGCTCGCCCAGGGGCGGCCGAGATGGCGGCCGGTCTGGGAACAGACCGTCTCGACGTCGAGTTGCGTGTGATCGATGTGCCCGATCTCCCAGGGGCGGTCGCCGTGCCGCGGCGTCGTCGGCGTCAGCTCCCAGTGCCACGGCTCGTGCTGGTAGGCGGCACGCCTGCCCTGCCGGGCCTCGGTCTGCTCGCGCTTCGGCCTGCCGGCGAGGGCCCGGCAGAAGGTCTTGTAGCACGGCGGATCGATCGACTCGGCGGCGCAGGCGCGCACCAACTCCCCAAACGCCGCCAACTTGGACTTCTGCTTCGGCGTTTCGTAGCGGGCGACCGCCTCGCCCAAGAGACGATAGGCCCGCTCCGGGAGTCGCGGCGTCCTGTTACCGCGCTCGGCGCGCTGGTCGAGCAGCCCGATGAAGCCGCAGCCGAGCGACTCTTCGGCCGCGCGCATCCTGGCGCGCCAGTGTCGCAGCGTCCGCTCGCTGGGCCCGAGCTCAGTGGCAGCCGCCGCCGTTAGATGCTCGTGTCGGCGCAGCGCGGCCGCGAGGGCTGCGGGACTCGCGCCGTCAAGGAGTGCGCGCACGGCGGCGGACGCGACCACGGATGCTGTCTCCCCTTCGGTCAGTCCATGCTGCCAGTCCCTCGGGACGACCCCGACGGGAGGGTTGGTTGGGCGTGGCGTACCCAGCGAGAACACCGCGGCCTCGCCCGGGCCTACGTAGGCCCGGGCGAGGCGCTCGTCGCGAAAGACCCTCACCCCCGCCGGCATCGCCAGTGGCGCCCGATGCAGGTCGACCCAGAGGCGACCGGTCGCGATGAGGCCGTACACGTCGTCGGCGGTAGCGTTCACCGTTGCCGCCTGCCGCAACAACTCGTCCAGCGCCACCCCTGGTGTCTTAGCGACCAGCGCTGTGAGCGTGTCCAGCACCACGGCGGGCGAGAGCGGTCCCCCCGCGCGCAGGTAGTCGTCGAGGAAGAGCATGTTGCGCGTCCAGATCCAATCGATGTCGGTGGACGAGCGCACACGGTAGGCGAGACCGTAGCGCGCCGCATGCTCTTCCCCTGGTGGGCACCTCCAGCAACCCGCCGCATCGCGGTGGTGGCGGTGCGGGCTCCGCAGCGCAAGCCGTTCCAGTTCCTTTTCGGCCTTCCACTCCTCCCAGCGCGCTCCGTCCGTGGCGAGCACGAAGAAGTCGGGGGTGTGCCAATGGGCACAGTTCCGGCCGTCGGCTCGGCGATAGCGCAGGAGAAACGCCGGGGGTTGGTCGTAATACTCGAGCACGTTCGAGGCGTACTCCATCTCGATAACGCCCGGTAGTTCCACCCGATGACTCTCGAACTGCGTGCCCCAGCCCATCTTGTGACTGGGGTAGATGCCGCTGACGTTACCCGCGGCGCTCCTGACCCGCCGGGCGGGTGGAGCTGCGCGGATGGCGGCGATCAAGGCGTGCGCTTCGCCGGACAGGCCAAGCTCCTTGCTCCATCTATCGAAAGCGTTGTCGGTCATTCTGGTCATGTTGTCCTCCTCTCCCGCGCCGCCGCGGGCCTCGAGCCGCACGGTTACGATCCGGCAGATCGGTCCCTCTTTGCGCGGATGCGAGAGGATGATAGCCCCGGGGAGCCCGGGAGGAGAGGACAACCGGCAGACTTATGGTCCCATTTGGGACTCGCGGCAGGCATTCGCGTCCAAGAGTCCTAGCGGAAGAGGTGCGCCCGGGGACCCGGCCGTCACGATGACCGGCCGAGTGCGGCTCTTATGCGTCCAATCTCGGCAAGGTTATGGTCCCAGTCACAGGTGGATGAGATACAGCGAAGCCCGCCAACCCTATCGAGGTTGGCGGGCTTCCGAAACCGGTCGCTGTGAAGAGGACGCCAGGGTATGGTACGGCCTCCAGGTCTCTTAGGCCAAAACGGTGGTGGAGCCAGAGGTCGCGCAAGGCCGCCCGGGTTTACCGGCCCGCTTTCCCTGGGCCGCGGTTCACCGGTCCTGGGCCCGGTTCGTACCCTTCGTCCAGCGCTGCGAGAAACCGCCGTACGCTGACAACCGCAATTCCGACAGAGGCGAGGGCGTCGGCAACCTCCGAGGCGCCCTTCAGGTCCTCATCCCGGGTGACCAGCATGTCTGCGTGTCCCCTCAGTGCCGTCCGGGTCACCATGTCGTCGTCCGGGTCCCGACACAGCCTGACGTCGCCCACGATCGGCACAACCTCAGCCCGACGCCGCAGCAAGGTGACCAACTCATCGACGTCGTCCGGTGTGATCCCGTACCTGCGCGCGATGCGAGGCCGAATGAGAACCTCGGCCAGCTCCGCCAGCAGGGGTTCGCTGCTGATGCATGTGAACCTCCGCGCCTCCAGGGCAGCCAGCACCAGGGCCGGAGGGCCTGACTGGTTCAACAGGGCCGAGACCCAGACGTTGGTGTCAACGACGACGCGCACGGTGGGCCAGCCGGACTTCTTCTCGGGCCGCGGTGATATCGGATTCGATCTCCTCTGGCGTCACGCCCTCGGGCATGCGGCCGCGAACCCTGTGCATGAGCTGA
>JAJYJR010000266.1 GCA_021789355.1 Chloroflexota bacterium
ATGAAGCGAGAGGGCCTCGATGACGCGACGAACAAGGCGGTAGAGGAAGCTGAGCGCCACGGGCGGTCAGGATCGCTGCTCGGGTCCTGGCTGGTCAAGCTGGCGATCGCGTTGTTGGACCCTTCAGGTCGTCACCTACCTCGCCGTCCGCCGCGTGCTCTCGCTCCTGGTGCTGGCCTTCCGGCGCAGTGGGTCCAAGGAGATCGAGATCCTGGTGCTGCGCCACGAGCTCGAGATCCTGCGCCGCAAGCAGCCGCGGCCCTGCCTCCAACCGGCCGATCGGGCCTGGCTCGCAACGCTGAGCTGGCTCTTGCCGAGGGAGCGCTGGTCGGCGTTCGGCGTACGACCCGAGACCCTCCTTCGCTGGCACCGTCGCCTCGTCGGCCGACACTGGACGTACCCCCAACGTCAGCTCGGCCGACCGCCGATCGCCGATGAGCTCGCCGCGCTGATCGTGCGGATGGCGACCGACATCCAGCGTGGGGGTACCAGCGCATCCGAGGTGAGCTGCTTCACCTCGGGAATCGGATCGCGGCAGGCACGATCGCAAGAGTGCTCGAGTCTCACGGCATCAAGCCCGCGCCGAGGCGCACCTCTGCCACCTGGGGCCAGTTCCTCTGCCAGCAGGCGGCGGGCATCGTGGCCTGCGACTTCTTCTCGGTCGACACGATCTCGCTGCGTCGGCTCTACGTCCTCTTCTTCATCCATCACGGGTCGCGCCGGGTCTTTCTCGCCGGCATCACGACCAACCCCACCAGGGACTGGGTTACCCAGGTGGCCCGCAACGTGACCGCCGAGCTTCGTGACGCCGGCATCGCTGTCAGGTACCTGCTACGCGACCGCGACGACAAGTTCGGTCCGGGGTTCGACGCGGTGTGGGAGAGCGAGGGTGCGAGCATTGTGCGCAGCCCCGTCCGGGCACCCAACGCGAACGCGGTCGCCGAACGCTGGATACGCATTGTGCGATCGGAGTGCACCGACCGCCTTCTCATCTTGAACGAGCGGCACCTCGGCCAAGTGCTCGTCCGCTACGTCCGCCACTATGACGGGCATCGCCCGCACCGTACCCTGGGGTTGCGTCCACCAGATCCGCCTACAGCGAGGACCCCGTCGACGCCCGCTCGGCTCACGAGCATCTGCCGACGCGAGATCCTGGGCGCCCTCATCAACGAGTATCACGCCGCGTGACCAGCCCGGCCGAGTTTTCGGACCCTACGGGCTGCATCGAGCACACTCACGTGATCGGCCACCGTGTTCGCGCCGGCGTTGCCCGGCCGAAGCAGCGCCGAGAGGGTCTCGCCGGTCGCGTCGGCGAAGCAGAACATCGGGTGGAACCCATAGCCGCCCTTGTAGGTGGGAGCCGCCTGCTCCTTGTTCTCCGAGTGGACCTGGACCAACGAGGCGTCGATGTCCAAAACGACCGGGTCCTTGCCCTTGGTCGCCTCAGAGCGCCGCCAGACCTCCGCGCGCACCTGGGCCACGGCAGCCACGAGTGCTGCTCTTCTCGCCGGGGTGATCTCGTGGAACGTGCGCGCGACCGTCGTGTCCGAGGGCACCGCACCGAAGAGATCGTCTCCCGTGCGCAAGAACTCGATGTCGAGGCAGCTCTCGCCACCGCCCGCCAGCACGAGCGAGGTCTGCACGAGCACCTTGCCGCGGTCGTGCAGGGGGATCCCTGCACCCGCCCACGGCAGACAAGTCGAGAGCGCATCGCCGAGGCCCAACCGGTCGGCAAAGGCACCAAGGGCGTGCAGCCCGACGTGGGCCGCCACCCCCGTCCCACCGGGTTCCACCATGACGCGACGGGTGCTGTTAGCGTTCACTTTGGAGATGCCCTCCTGGTTCGGGATCCTGCTGTGTCAGCAACAACAGTTTCCCCTACTCGGAGGGCAATTCCGCGGACGCGCGGCGATCAGCCCAAATGGCGGCGTGAAGAGGCTGGGCTAATAGGTTCGCGGATGCCGTTGCCTTCTCCTGTCGGCGCCCTACGTCACCTTGAACGTGTGGTACGCGACCTCGACGCCATCTCTTTCTCCGTCGAGTCGGGCCACTTCCGACCACGAGAACCCCTGCTCTGCCATAAGGCGTTTGAGATAGCCAATGTCGCCCGAGGTCCCGAAGAAGATGAGCATTCGCCCTCTTGGCTCCAGGTGTTCTCGAGCTTCGTAAAAGAACCGGGTCATCGCTTGGTAGTTCTCGTCGGTGATCGCGGTTTCGGCCACGTCGCGCGGCTTGAACCAGCGAAACGGCGGGTCGAAGATGATCAGATCGAAGGACTCGGGCACCCCCGAGAAGACGTCGCTCGCCCGCGCCTCGACACGATCGGCGACGCCGTTGCGTTCGGCGTTCCCCCGAGCAGCTCGCACCGCCTCAGGATTGATGTCAACCGCGACCGCGCTGGCGCCGCGGGTGGCGGCCAGGATGGCATTCACTCCGCAGCCGGTCCCCATATCCAACACCCGCTCGCCTTCGCCGGACTCGTCGAGCACCGCCTCGCCGAGCAGGTGCGAAGTCGGCGTGATGGGTTGCACCGACGAAGGGACGACCAAAGACAGGCCGAGATACTCGACTACTTCTTCTTGGCGGGAGCGGCTGGCGGCATAGGCACGCTCGTGCCAGTCCCGGATCCGCTTGACTTCCTCGGCGGGAAGCGTCGGCACGAACTCGTCCGACGAGGTCTCGTCTGGCGCCATGTCCAATCGTAGGTGATCGTCCGATCCGGGAGTAGCGGCCGGTGCTGGTTTGCTCGCGCGACACGGTGACGCTGAGTCAGACCATTCCCCGTATCGTCGAGCCACCTGATGCCGGCAGGTTAGGAACGATCTATGGTTCGGCGGCCGGTAAGAGTGTGACTCATCTCTGCGCCCGGGACAGACACGGCCAAGGCCGAAGTACCGACAGGCAGCGTGGCGCGGTGCGCGCGGCCGCTCAGCTGCGGGTCCGCCGGGGCCGGCACGCCGGTGTCGTCCTCCGAGGCGGTCTTGCGTATGCGCGCCCGCATAAGGGGTGCCAGCTCACTGCATTGATCAGCGAGGACGCACTCGACCTGCCCCTCTGGGTGCTTGTCGTGGTCTCGGGTTGGGCGCTGTGGGACGGGTCCGGGCGCTCCTGTGCCAACCCGGCCAATAAAGACGCGCAGGCCACCTGTAGGGTCCAAAAAGCTGATGCCATGCCTGAGCTGCGCAAATGCAACGGAACCGGAAAAAAGTCGTACCACAGGTAGGACTCATGCCGGACAGGTACGCCTGGCGGTAGGAAGCACCACGTACACGTCGACTCGGTGATCGAGGCGACCGTGGGTCCAGTAGCGAATTACCAGGTCACGGCCTTCGTCGAGTAAATGAATGGCATGAAGAGGGGCCTCCCCCGGTGACAGCGTGGTGTCACCGGAAACCCCATCACCAAGGGAGGCCTTACCACCATGTTGCACGCTGGACTGGATCTTTCTCGACACCGCCTCGACGTCCACGTCTTGGCCGAGGACGGCTCGACGCTCAAGGTGACCACGGCACCGCCCGACCGCGACGGGCTGCGGTCGCTGGTGGGCCAAGTAGCCAGAGACTGCGGCCAAGAGGAAGTGCTGGCGGTCATCGAGTCGATGAACGGGGCGCGCTTCGTACACGACACCTTGGAGCTCTGCGGCTGGGCCGTCGAGATCGCCGACCCAAGGAAGGTGAAGGGACTGGCGCCGCTCGCCTGCAAGACGGACCGCATCGACGCGTGGGTCCTCGCCGAGTTGTCCCGCCGAGACCTCGTCCCGGCCATCTGGCTGCCCGACCCACAGGTACGCGCTGAGCGGGAACAAGCGCGGTTTCGGCTTCATTTGGTCAAGCACCGCAGCGCGCTCAAGAACCGCATCCACGCAAGCTTGATGACCTTCGGCCACCCCTGTCCGGTGTCGGATCTCTTCGGCGTCGGCGGACGCGAGCTGCTGGAGCGTCTTCAGTTCCCCGAGCCGTGGCGGGGCGACATCGAGGCGTCGCTTCGGCTCATCGACGAGCTCGGCGAAGAGATCGACGCGATAGCCGACGCACTGCGGGCCGGAGGAGCGGACCATCGCTACGTTCCGCTCCTCATGACCCTCCCAGGCGTCAGCTGGATCCTCGCCTACACGATCGCCCCGCACCATGGAGCCATGGACAGCGAAACAATGCCGAGGACCACCCGGCAGACGACGGAGAAGACGCCGAAGGTCTGGCTCGTCACGGGAGCGGGCAGCGGGTTCGGCCGCGCCCTCCTCGAGGCAGCGGTGGCGGTGGGCGACGTCGTCGTCGCTGCCGCCCGCCGGACCTCCACGCTCGACGATCTCGTGGCCGCCTACCCCGACCAGGTCGACCCGGTCCGCCTGGACGTGACCGACCACGAGCGGATCAACGAGGTGGCGGCAGAGGTGGTCGGCCGGCACGGCCGCATCGACGTGCTCGTCAACAACGCGGGGCGCACGCACGTGGGCGCAGTCGAAGAGACAACCGACGCCGAGCTGCGGTCGTTGTTCGAGGTGCACCTCTTCGGGCCCGCCGCGCTCGTCCGGGCCGTGCTGCCGCACATGCGAGCGCGGCGCTCAGGTGCCATCGTCCAGATGAGCAGCATGGGAGGCCAGCTGTCCTTCGCTGGGTTCTCGGCCTACAGCGCCACGAAGTTCGCCCTCGAAGGGCTCTCCGAGGCCCTCGCCGACGAGGTCCGGCCCTTCGGGATCAAGGTGCTGATCGTGGAGCCCGGCGCCTTTCGGACCAGGTTGTTCGCCGGCGCAAGCCAGAGCGAGACGAGCGAGGCCTACTCCGGCTCGGTCGGGCCGACTCGGTAGATGGTGAGCACCGGCGACGGCGCGCAACCGGGTGACCCCGCCAAAGCCGCTCGCGCAATACTCGCCGCCCTCGAGGCCGAGCGAACCCCGCTCCGGCTCCCACTCGGCGCAGACGCCATCGATGCCATCGCCGCTCACCTCGACGCCGTCAGGTCCGAGCTCCGTACCTGGGAGACCGTCGCCCGGGACACCCTCGTCGACTGAGCGAAGTCGTCTCCCCGCAGCCTCCTCGGGTCCGGAGGTGAGGTTGCCCTCCAGGAAGGCGTGAGCCTCGGCGTGGACGCCTTGGCTTGCTCTACGAGAGCTGCTGCAGCAGGCACACCAGCGTGCGGCGCTGGTCGACGGTCAAGCTGGCGAAGACCTCGGCCTGCACCTCGTCGAGGACCAGCTCGAGTCGTTCGAGCATCGAGGCGCCGGCGGGGGTCGTAGGGCGGGTAGCCCCGGGGCTCCTTGTAGGAGGCGAGGAACGACGAGAGGTCGAGCACCTCGTCGACCAGCTTGGCGACGAAGCGGGCCAGGTGGTCCTTGTCCAGCCAGTCGTCGAGCGACGGGGGGATCAAGAAGTCCTGGTTGGGGTCGTAGTGGCGGAAGACCTTGTGCACCGGTCCGCCCGGTGCCGTCTCCATGCGCTCGACGACGACCGGATCGACCTCGAACAGCCGCTCCTCACCGTGAACATCGGCCATGCGCCAATTCTCACAGCAGTGATTCCAGATCGCGAATCGAGCGGGTTAGTGACCCACGCTCCCAGAGAAAATCTCTAGTTCCTCTACCGGGCGTCCTGCCGCGTCCTCCTGCTGGTCCGTCTCATCAGTCGCGGCGGAGAGACGGACCTTGCGGTGGAGGTCCTGATTCTGCGCCACGAGATGGCAGTCCTTTGACGCCAGGTCCACCGACCAGCACTGGAGCCGGCAGGTCGGGCGGTGTTGGCGAGGCTCGCACGACTGCTCACCCGCCAGCGTCTCGGGCACCGGTGGCATCGAGCACGTGGCAGTTGACAAAGGGGTTCATGCCGAAGGCGCCGGACCCTCGTCGAGGTACCAGCGCACCACGCAAAAGCCGTGGCTGATCGCGGCATCCAGCGGGGTTCGCTCGTAGCGGCCGTCGGGTGTCCTCGGCAGGCGGACGAAGCGGTCGAGGCTCGAGTTCGCAGCTCGCATCACGCCGAGGAGGGTCTCGACCAGATCGGGGTCGGTGACGAGCTCGGGTCGGGCCGAGATGTCCCGTCCTCGGAGGCGGATCCGGGTGGGCTCGCCTTGCTTCAGGTTCGAGGTCCAGCGCCCTCCGCCGGGCGTGAGGAGGACCCCGTCGTGAGATACGTAGCTCACCGGCTGGCGGTAGTGGCGCCCGGTGCGGCGGCCCGTATGGAACACAAGCATGAGCCGGCCGCCGAGCGGGGTGGGAACGGGGAGGCCGAGCAGGGCCCGTACAGGGACATTGAGCGCCTTCATGAGCTTCGCCTGGCGCCTGCGGTCTGCTGGAGTGGGGGGACGGCTCATGCCGTCGCCTTTCTGCCGACGGGGTCGGGGTGGATCACGGTCGTGCCGGCGGGCGTGCTGGCCATGGGGAGCCTCCTTTGGCTACTCATCGGGCGGTCCGGCGGTAGGCGAGGGTGGCGAGCACGGCGAAGCCGGCGAGCAACCCGACGCTCCAGGTCACAGACGACATGACATCGCCTGCGGCGGGGCCGCCGAGGAGAAGGGCGCGCTCCGCGTTGACGAGGGCGGTGACGGGCTGGTGGGCGCCGATCACCTGTAGCCAGCCGGGCATGGTCGAAAGCGGCACGAAGGCCGCCGAGGAGAACACGAGGAGGAACATGACCGGCACGCCTGCTCCCTGGGCGGCCTCGGGGTCGGCTACGACGAGGCCGAGGGCGACGAAGCCCCAGGAGAGCGCGTAGGCGAACAGCGTCACGAGCCCGAGCGCGCCGAGGAGGCCGCCCGCGCCTGCGCTGGTGCGGAACCCGACGGCGAAGCCGACGCCGGCCATGACCACGACCACGGCGATGTTACGGACGAGATCGGCGAGGGTGCGCCCGGCGAGGACGGCCGTGCGCGACATCGCCAGGGTGCGGAACCGCTCCATCAGCCCGGACTTGGCGTCGTAGGCGAGGCCGACCGCGGTGCCCATGGCGCCGAAGGCGACCGCCTGGGCGAAGATGCCCGGCATGAGGTAGTCGACGTAGGGGACGCCGGGCACGTGGATCGCGCCCCCGAACGCGTAGCGGAACAACAGCACGAACATGACCGGCTGGACGGTGGCGAACACGAGGGCTTGGGGGCTGCGGGAGAGCACCCGCAGGTTGCGACCGCAGACCGCCAACGTGTCGCCCACGGCGGTCACGACCCGGTTCGAGCTGCTGGCCCCCGGCGCCAGGTCGAGCCAGGGAGAGGGCGAGGCCGGCAGGGTGGTCATGCGGCACCTCGGGCGTGCCCACCAGGGATCGCAGCAGCGCTTCCGGCGGTGGCGGTTCCGGTGAGGGCGAGGAAGACGTCGTCGAGGGTCGCCTCCCTGATGGCGACCCCGGTGGGAGCCGAGCTCGCGCTGTCGAGGGCGCGCAGGATCTCGATCACGGCGGCCGATCCGTGCTCGGAGCGGACCCGCAAGATGCTCCCGGCACGTTCGGCCGCGAAGGGCGAACGGGCCAGGTGGCTCTTGGCGGCGTCGGCGTCGGCGCCGGTTGCGTAGGTGAGCTCGACGACCGCGGTGCCGACCCTCGTCTTCAGGGCCGTCGGGGTGCCGACCTCGACGACTCGTCCGTGCTCGATGATGACCACTTCGTCGGCGAGCGCGTCGGCCTCTTCGAGGTACTGGGTGGTGAGCAGTGCCGTCGTGCCTCCGGCGACGAGCTCGCGGATCGTCTCCCACAGCCACAGCGGCTCTCGGGGTCGAGACCGGTGGTTGGCTCGTCGAGGAAGA
>JAJYJR010000267.1 GCA_021789355.1 Chloroflexota bacterium
CCGGTAGAGCCACGCAGCCACGCCGCGACCGTCTCCAGCCCGATCCCGGCGCCCTCGTCGAGCGGGTAGCCGTAGATGCCGCAGCTGATCGCCGGGAAGGCCACGGAACGGGCAACGAGGCGGTCCGCGAGCTCGAGGGAGGCCCGGTAGGCCGACGCGAGCAGCTCGGCTTCCCCCGATCGACCGCCCTGCCATCGGGGCCCGACCGCGTGGATCACCCAGCGCGCCGGCAGTCGGCCAGCACCGGTCTCGACAGCCCGTCCGGTGGGGCACCGGCGCGTGGGCCCGTAGCGGGAGGCAAGCTCGGCCATGATCTCGGGGCCGCCGGCGCGATGGATGGCCCCGTCGACGCCACCGCCGCCGGCAAGGTGCTCGTTGGCGGCGTTCACGATGGCATCCGCCGGGAATCGCGTGATGTCGCCGTGCGCCAGCACGATCGATCGGTGACCCACGCGCCAGCTCGGACCGCCAGTCACGTGGTCCACGCTGCCGCGTCGAGAGCCCGCTGTCAATCAACACCCGCCGTCCTGTGGACACCCGCCGTCCTGTGGACACCCGCCGTCCACATCAACCCCCGCCGTCCACATCAACACCCGCCGTCCTGTGGACACCCGCCGTCCACATCAACACCCGCGGGCATCAAGACTCGCGGGCCGTATGTCCGGCCGACCGCAGGCGCACCCGGCCACCAATGAGGGCATGGCGGCCCACGCCTGCGCCGCGCGCAGCCTCGCCCCGCGCCTGCGCCGCGCACAGCCTCGCCCCGCGCCTGCGCCGCGCGGGATCTCGCCCCACCCGCGACGGACCGGGTCCCCCACGCGGGTCCGCCCCGATGCCCATCGGCCGGGCCGATGCCGGGCCGATGCCGGGTCGGCCCGATGCCGGGTCGGCCGGCCTCGCCACGTTCTACGATCAGTGAACAACGGGCAGGGGTGTGGCACGATGCCCATCCGCCCCGATGCCCGTCCGCCCCGATGCCGGGTCGGCCGGCCTCGCCACGTTCTACGATCAGTGAACAACGGCGGCCGCCCCGGCGCGCCGAAGCCGGTGGCGGTGGAGCCGAAGCCGGTGGCGCTGGAACCGAAGCTGGTGGCGGCGGCCCAGCGGCGGTCCCGCGCGGGATCCGGAGGGCGAGGGCCGGCCCCGCCCTGGCCCTGCGCCATCGGGTCGGCCCCCTGGCGTCGGTGCCCGTGCCGGGAGCCCCCGGCTGTTCACTGATCGTCCAAATGCGCCCCTCCCGCGCCCCGCGCCCCGCGCCCCTCACGCGCCCCTCCCGCGCCCCAGACCCGCCCCCCTCCCGCGCCCCGCGCCCCGCGCCCCTCACGCGCCCCGGCTGGGCGCGAAGGCGCAGGCGCGCATCTCCCGACGGGCTAGACTTCGGGTGGTCCTCTGGACCCCGCCGGCGACCCCGCGGCGGAGTGGCGGCGCGCCGGCCAGAGGGGCGGGTGGCGATCCCAGGGGCGTGTGGCGACCCCACCGCGGGTGGCGATCCCACCGCGGGTGGCGACCCCGCGGCGGAGTGGCGGCGCGCCGGCCAGAGGGGCCCGTGGCCGAACCGGCCGATGCGGCGGAACCGCCCGAGGGAGGAGCATGACGGCACAGGCGGCCCAGGGCACGGGACCGGACCCTCGCGCCGGGGTGAGCTTCTGGCTCGAGGACGCAGGAGACGATCTCTCGCCACGCCCAGCGCTCGACGGGTCGATCGACGTGGACGTCGCGATCCTGGGTGCCGGCTTCACTGGCCTGTGGACCGCGCTCGAACTGCTCAAGCGCGAGCCCTCGCTCAGGGTGGCGGTGGTCGAGCGCGAGATCGCGGGCTTCGGTGCCTCGGGTCGCAACGGTGCCTGGTGCTCCGGCGAGCTGAACATCGGCATGGACCTGCTCGCGGAGCGCCACGGGACCGGTGCCGCGAAGGCGGTGCGTCGCGCGATGCACGAGACGGTCGACGAAGTGGAGCGGGCCTCGGCCGAGGAGGGCATCGACGCCGGCTTCCGCAAGGGCGGCACGCTCCTCGTCGCGCGGGGGCCCGCCGAGATGCCGGCACTGCGGGCGACGGCGGAGGAATACGAGCGCTTCGGCTTCGGGAAGCACTGCCAGGTGCTCGATCGGGACGGGCTCGACAAGCGGCTCCGGGTGGCGGGTGCGGCGGGAGCCCTCCACCTGGCCGATTGTGCGGCGGTCCACCCCGGGCGCCTGGTGCGGGGGCTGGCGCGTGCGGTCGAGCGCCGCGGAGGGACCATCTTCGAGCAGACGCCAGTGACCGCGTTCAACGGCGGCGCGCGTACCGCACCGGGCACCCCGCCGGGCACCGCACCGGGCACCCCGCCGGGCACCGCACCGGGCACCCCACCGGGCACCGCACCGGGCACCCCACCGGGCACCGCACCGGGCACCGCCCGACCAGGAACAGAGCGGCCCGTGCTCCGGACACCGGGCGGCGACGTGCGGGCGGAGACCGTGGTGCTCGCCGGGGAGGCGTATCTCACGGAGCTTCCGCCGCTGCGCCGCCAACTCCTGCCCATCTACTCGCTGATCGTGCTCACCGAGCCGCTCACGGACGAGCAGTGGGCGTCGATCGGGTGGCGCGAGCACGAATGCGTCTCGTCGTTCCGGCTCACCATCGATTACCTCTCGCGAACACCCGACGGGCGGATCCTGTTCGGAGGCCGTGGCGCCCCGTACCACTTCGGCTCGCGGATCGATCCGCGCTTCGACCGGGACGAGGCGACCCACGCCATGCTCCGGCGGATGCTGGTGCGCTGGTTCCCCGCTCTGCGCGGGATCCGCTTCACCCACGCGTGGGGCGGCCCGCTGGGCATGCCACGGGACTGGATGCCGTCGTTCTCGTACGACCCACAGACGGGGATCGCGTCGGCCCGCGGCTACACCGGTCACGGCGTCGCGACGTCCAACCTCGCGGGACGGACGCTCGCGGATCTCATCACGGGCCGGCGGACTGAGCTGACGGAGCTCCCGTTCGTCAATCATCGCTCCCGCGACTGGGAGCCGGAGCCGCTGCGCTGGATGGGGGCAAGGTTCGTCCAGCTGTCGATGATGCGACTGGACCGGCTGGCGGAGCGCCGAGGGCGCGCGCCAACGGGCCGCAGCCTGGCGGAACGACTGGCACGCCACTAGCCCGCCGAGGCACCAGCCCGCCAAGGCACCGGCCCGCCGAGGCACCAGCCCGCCGAGGCACGCGGAAAGCACGGGACCCCATCGGCCCCGCCTCCTCCGGCCGGGCGACATCGGCCGCAACAGGAGTCGCGTTAGCATCCAGGCATGACGCCACCGTTCGACGCCGGCGATCCGCTCCCCGACCTCATCTCCCACGAGCCCGCCACCGGCCCATCCGGAACCCGCCACGAGCTGGCGCTCCCCGGCATCCGGTTCAGCGCGATCCGCTGGTCGCCCCCATCCGGAGCCGAATCCGACGGGCGCCTGTTCGTGATCCTTCACGGCGTGACCGGCAACGCGATGTCCTGGGACGGGGTGGGGGCGGCGCTCGCGAGGCAGGGCTGGACGGTCGACGCGCTCGACCTGCCCGGCCACGGCAAGACACGGTGGACCGACGGAGACGGACGGCCTGTCCGCGACCAGGAGTCGGTCGGCGCGGATCGCTACGAGCTGCGACACGTGGGCGCGCTCGTGGCGCAGGCTGTGCGATCCCTGCCGCCGCTGCCCCGCGCCGCTACCGCGTCACCACCGGCGGCCCCCGCGATCCTGGGGCACTCGTGGGGCGCCGGGGTGGCGATCATGGCGATCGATGCGGGTGCCCCGGCCACCCGGCTGATCCTGCTGGATCCCCCGTTCATGACGCCCGCACAGGGCGCCGAGATGGCGGCGTCGTTTGGCTCGGAGCTGCGGCCCGGGATGGACCTCGACGCCGCCCGGGCGCTCGTCCGCGAACTGGGCGAGGCCGAGGAGTCCGTCGAGGCGAGCGCGCATGCCATCGTCGAGACCTCGCCGATGGCCGCCGACGCCATCTCGCGGGGCGGGCCGTGGGATCCCGTCGCGGTCATGGCGGCGTGGCGGGCGCGCCACCCGGACCTCCCGGTCGATGTGATCGCCGGCGACCCGTCGTCGGGCGGCCTGATTCCCCCGGCGATCCTCCAGTTGCTGCGCACGGCCCTCGGTCCCTCCCGCATCCACGAGATGCAGGGCCTGGGGCACAGTCCGTACCGGGAGGACCGGCAGCGCTTCCTGGCCGTGCTGGGCAGGATCCTGGGGTAGGAGGGGCGGAGCGGGGCGGAGCGGGGCGGGCCGCGTCAGCCTTGCGGGCCGGTGCGCCGGGTGCCATCCCGGCGGATCGCCAGCGCGCGCTCGTAGGCCTCGACGTACCGCGGCGCGGACGCCGTCCACGAGAAGTCGCGCGCCATCGCGCGGCGGACGATCCCGCCCCAGCGGCCGGCATCCCGGTAGGCGGCGATCGCCCGTGCCGCGGCTGCCGCCAGGGCCGCGGGCTCAGCCGGCCCGAACACGAACCCGTCGCCCTCCGCCGGGCGCGCATCGGCATCGACGACCGTGTCGGCCAGACCGCCGGTCCGCCGCACCACGGGGATGGTCCCGTACCGCATGGCGATCATCTGGCTCTGGCCGCACGGTTCGAACCGCGACGGCATCAGCAGCAGGTCGCTCGCGGCGTAGATCCGGCGAGCCTCGTCCCGGTCGAACCGCTCCAGGATCGCGACCCGCCCCGGCCATCGGCCCGCGATCGCCCGCAGGCCGCGCACCAGGCGTTCGTCGCCCGTGCCCAGGATGACCATCCGTGCCCCACCGGCCAGCATCGCCTCCGCGGCGCCGGTCAGCAGGTCGAACCCCTTCTGCGGGTCGAGCCTGCCGACCATGCCGAAAATCGGCGCGCCCCGGTCGCCCCAGGCCCCGTCCACGTCGACCGTGTCGATCGCGAGGCGCACGGCGAGGTCGGCCTTGCACGCTGCCTTGCCGGCCGGATCCGCCGCCGAGAAGCGCCGGGGCAGGGTCCCGTCCGTCTCGGGATCCCACAGGCGAGGGTCGATCCCGTTGAGGATCCCGAGGTACCGGTCCGCCCGGGCGCTCAGCAGGTCGTCGAGCCCCGCGCCGTACTCGGGTGTCCGCGACTCCTCCGCGTAGGTGGGGCTCACGGTGTTCACGATGTCGGCGCGGGCCACCGCCTCCCGGAGCAGGTCGACACCCTCCGGCTTCCCGACGTCGGCGGGAAGGTCCAGCGCGGCCGCTCGCTCGCGGGGCACCCACCCGTGGTAGGCGAGATTGTGGCAGGTGAGCATCGTCGCCATGCCCGCCAGCAGGGGGGCCGCGGCGTGCCGGTGGTCGCGCAGCAGCACGGCCGGTCCGGCCTGCCAGTCGTGACCGTGGAGCACGGCGACGCCGCCTCCCTCCGAGCGGATCGCCTCCAGCGCGGCCCGCCCGAGCAGCGCGAACCGGGCCCCATTGTCCGGGTAGTCCGACCCGCCCTCGCCGTAGAACCCCGCGCGATCGTAGCTGTGCGGGTGATCGACCAGGCGCAGGCGGTATCCGTCGGCCCGCGCAGTGAGCAGCTCGACGATCTCGCCCGTTCCGCCCGTTCCGCCCACGCCGCCCACGCCTGGCGTGGGCAACGAGAGCAGCCGCCGCCCCGCCGGCCCCGGCGGCTCGATGCCCCGGTAGCGCGGCAGATACACGTCCACGTCGTGCCCCAGTTCGCCCAGCGCCCGGGCCAGCGCGTCGACCACGTCCGCCAGCCCGCCCGTCTTGGCGAACGGCTCGCACTCCGAACTCACCATCGCGATCTTCATCAGTCGCGATGGTACGACGGCCGGTCGAGCCCGCGCGGAGACCGGGGACGAGCCACCCCGGACGCCGCCGCCGCGGTCCTGCGAGCCTGCTCCGCGCCGCTCGACGCGTGCGCCGCGGAGCCCGGAGGGGAGGACAGGTAAATCGGTTTATCTCGCCCGGTTCGTGTAGGATGCCCCACTGATGCAGCAAGCGCCAGTGGTCCCCACCCTCCCGCCGCCGACCTTCCGGCTGCCCGCCCGGCTGGAGGGGCTCCGGGCCCTCGCGTACAACCTCTACTCCACCTGGCACCCCGAGGTCCGGCAGCTGTTCTCCCGGATCGACCCCGCCGCGTGGTCCCGCTACCGCAACCCGCTCTCGATCCTGATGAGCCACCAGGCCTGGGGTGAGCTGCTCGAGAACCCGGCGTTCATGGCCGAGTACGACACGATCCTGCACGACTTCCAGCGGTACATGGCGAACGGCGCCGGCCACTGGTTCTCGCGGCACCACAGCAAGGCGCTGGACGGCCCTATCGCCTATTTCTGCGCCGAGTACGGCCTCACCGAGACGCTGGGGGTCTACTCCGGGGGGCTCGGCGTGCTGGCCGGGGATCACGCCAAGACGGCCTCCGACATGGCCCTCCCGTTCGTCGCGATCGGACTGTTCTACCGGCGCGGCTACTTCCGCCAGACCATCGATGCGGACGGGCACCAGGAGCACGCCTACCCCGACTACGACCCCCTGCGGCTGCCGCTCCTGCGGGTGGCGTCGCCCGAGGGCGACCCGCTGCAGGTGCCGGTCGAGCTGCCCGGTCGCACCGTCTGGTGCGCCGTCTGGCTTGCGCAGATCGGCCGCGTCCCGCTCCTGCTGCTCGACACCGACATCGGCGACAACGCGCCGGAGGACCGCCCCATCACCAGCATCCTGTACGTCCGCGGACGCGAGATGCGCTTCTGCCAGGAGATGGTCCTGGGCGTGGGCGGGGTGCGGGCGCTGCGCGCGCTCGACATCCGGCCGGTGGTATGGCACCTCAACGAGGGCCACTCCGCCATGATGCTGGTGGAGCGGGCCAGGGAGCTCGTGGCGCAGGGGGCGCCGCTCGACGAGGCGCTCGCGCGGGTGCGGCGCGACTCGGTCTTCACGATCCATACCCCGGTCTCGGCGGGGAACGAGCGGTTCGACGCGGGCCTGGTGCGGCGGATCGCCGCGCCGCTCGGCGCGGAGAACAGCGTGGACCTCGAGCGGATCCTCGAGCTGGGCCGCGGCGTGGAGGGCGACCCGGGCCAGTTCGACATGACCGCATTCAGCCTGCGGGTCACGAACGCGGCGAACGCGGTGAGCCAGCTGCACGCGCAGACTGCGAACACCACGTGGCAGGCGATCCTCGAGCGGCCCATCCTGGGGATCACGAACGGCATCCACGTTCCCAGCTGGGCGGGCCGTCCGATCCGCAACCTCTACAACGGACAGGGAGCCGATCTGGACGACCTGGACGCCGAGGTTCGGGGCCGACCGTTCTGGGACCGGGTCGATCAGATCGGCGACCGTCAGCTATGGACCGCGCACACCCGTCAGAAGCTCGAGCTTGCCCACTTCGCGCGGGGGCGGCTCCTCAACCAGCTGGCCCGGCACGGCGAGTCCCCCGAGGAGCTGGAGGCGCTGAGCCATCTCCTCGACCCGGCCGCGCTGACGATCGGCTTCGCGCGCCGTTTCGCGACCTACAAGCGCGCTTCGCTCCTGTTCAGCGACGAGGAGCGGCTCGCACGCATCCTCTGGAACCCCGAGCGACCCGTCCAGGTGGTCTTCGCCGGCAAGGCGCACCCGGCCGACCGTCCGGGCCAGCGGGTGATCCAGGAGATCTGGGACCGGAGCCGGTCGCCGCGCCTCAAGGGCCGTGTGTTCATGATCGAGGACTACGACCTGCGCGTGGCGCGCTTCCTGATCCAGGGCGTCGACGTCTGGC
>JAJYJR010000004.1 GCA_021789355.1 Chloroflexota bacterium
ATCTCTCGGTTCCGGTGTAGACGGCGTTGAGGGTCTTCGGGTTGGACACGTCGCTGTTGTAGGGCACCGCGGTATAGGTGCCGATCGCCGGGTTCTCGCCCAGGACCGGGTCACCGGCCGCCGGCAGGAGCTCCACGCGGTCGGTGCGGTACAGGTAGGCGGGGGCGATGCCGCGGAGGTCCGAGCTGTCGCGATCGAACGCGGCGTCGTAGGCCGGGCCGCCCAGACGGGCCACCTCGAGCGCCAGGTCCTGGAGCACGTCGGGCTTGCCATCGGCGTTGTCGGTCGTGCCGCACGCCATTGCGCCGTCGACCACGCTGCAGATGTCCTGGTTCTCGACCTCCTGGACCATCAGGATGTCGGGGCTGTGCAGGTCATTCACGATCTGCGTGGCGATGTCGGCCAGGCGGGCCTGGTAGGCGGCCTCGCTGGCCGGCACGTAGTTGAACGGCGATTTCACGGCATCGAGGAAGGGCGCGACCGCCGGGCACCCGCTGTCACCCGCGAAGTCGCAGCCGGAGAACGGGTTGTTCCGGTAGTCGTAGAGGTTCTCGAGGTTGTAGTCGGCGATGCTGTACTGGGTGCCGCGGTCGATCGCCTGTGGGGGGTTGTTGGCCGCGGGATCGGGGCCCAGGGCAAAGCTCGGCTGTTCGCTGATCTCGATGCGGTACTTCGAGTAGGTGTAGTTGAGCCCGCCGGCCGGGGCGTTGGTGACGGTGTCGAAGGTGCGGGCGGGATCGATGAGCGCCTGGGCGTCGCCGGCGGCGGCCTTGATCCCCAGGCTCCCGAGCAGGATGCGGTAGCCGTTGCCGTCCCAGCTCGTCGCGTTGTAGTTGTCGTCGAGCGGGTGGGCGTCGCGGAAGGCCCGGCGCGCATACGGGTCGGCGCGCTGGGCGATGGTGCTGTCGCCGCGCGCCACCCACACCTCGGCGTCGGCCGGGCTGAAGACGTTGCGCCCGCCGAGCACCACGCTGTTCTCCGGCACCTGCACGCGCGTGCCCTGCAGGCGCTCCCAGTAGCAGCTGGCGTCTGTGAGCGCCACCGGCGGGTTCGCCACGACGGGCGGAACCTCCGCGTCGATGTCGACGCCGTTGCGAACCACGTCGAGGACGGCGAGCGGGCTCACCAACTCGGTCATGTTGTAGTACTCGCTGACCTTGCCGGTGACCACCACCTCGTCGCCGACCACGGGCGCGTAGCCGCCGATGAGCGTGCTGTAGGTGCCCATGAACACGAACAGGCCGTCGGAGGTGAGCGGGTCGGTGTCCGCGGTCTCGGCCGTGTTCTGGATGTAGAACCCCTTGTACGTATTCGTGGAGTTGCTGATCGCCTGGAGCGTCTTCTCGTAGATGACGCCCTGGACGGCCACGGTCTGGCCGACGTACGGCGAGGTGTGGCTCGCGCAGGCAGGTCCCTCGGGGACCGGGCCGTTCACGGTGCCGATCGGCAGGACCACCGTGACCGTGAGCGCAATGGTGGCGCTGCCCGATCGGGACTGGGCATCGCTGATCGTGCAGGCCAGGCTCTTCGCCCCGCCGGTCGTGGCGGCCGCGACCGTCGTCGCGAACGAGAAGACGTTGTCCGCGGCGGTCACGTCGCCGTTCGTGCCGCCGTCGTAGAAGGCCTGGGTGGCGGAACCGCCGATGGCGCTGAGGTCACAGGTGACCGACAGGCCGGTGCTGGTCGGATTCGCGCCAGGGGTCACCGCCACGGTGAGGAGCGTCGAGTCGCCAGTGATGAGCGTGCTCGGCGCTGCGGCACCTACGCCGCTCGGGTCGGTCGGCCCGGTGCAGGCGTGGAACGGCGAGGCGCTGTTGCGCGGGTCCGGCGCGCCGACCGTGAAGTCGCCCGCGTTGTCGTCCGTATCGGTGCAGCCGCCGTTGGCGCGGAGCGCGGCGGTCGCGTTGGTGGTGGCTGGGGCTGCCGCCGTGCCCTCGTAGAAGTTGGCGCCGTCCCAGCCCACGAGATCCTTGATGAGCGCCAGCTGCTCGGCACTGCAGACCGTCGAGCCGCCGTTGCAGCCGAGCCCGGCGCTGGACATCACCAGCGCGACCTTGCCACCGGTCCCCGACATGTTGATGGGGCTCGTGTCGGTGACATCGGGTGTCGGCAGGGGCGCGAACGTGGTGCTGCCCGCCGCCTCCTGGACCAGCAGGTACTGCCCGGCCGCGAGTGACCCCGTGAGCGGGGTCAGCTGGCTGGCGTTCGCGCCGAAGCTGCCGGTCCCGGTCGCCGAGGCGTACTGCAGCGACCAGCCATCCAGCGACACCGCTGCGGTGCCCCGGTTGAACAACTCGATGAAGTCGTTCGTATAGACACCGGGTGGCGGGCCGGCATTGCCGCCGCCGCCGTAGACCTGGCTGATGACGACGTCCGGCGAGACGGCCGCCGCCGGCGCCGGCGGCACGACGGCAAGTGACCCGGTCGCGACGAGCGCGGCCGTGGCCGCCAGCGCCGTGATGCGCGCGCCTACGCGGCGCGGGTGCCATGTCATGGTGTGTCCTCCCTCGATCGAGGATCTCGAGTCGCGGTGCGCGAGCGCATGGGCATGCGGGTCATCTCGCGACACCCCGGACCCTGTCGGACTGCGCCGGGAGCCGGCCCCCAGGGGCTGGCTCCCGGGTGTGCGTGCGAGCGTGGGGCTACGGGACGAGCGTGATGCGGTTCTGCGGGCCCGGGGCGACCGGCGAGTTCGCCTTGAAGTACGCCACCAGGGCGTCGAGGTCGCTCATCCCGACGAGGGTGTCCGTGCCCGCCGTGAAGGCGGTGAACCCGTCGCCCCCGGTGGCGATGAAGTTGTTCATCGTCACCCGGTAGCTGGCGGCCGGATCGACGGCCACGCCGTTGATCTTCAGCAGGGAGACCTTCGCTCCGACCGGCGCGCTCGTCGACCAGGTGTATGTCAGGCTGCTCGAGATCTGCAGCGTCTTGAGGGTGCTCGCTTGCTGCTCGAGGATGGCCTTGATCTGGGCGCCCGTGTAGGTGCGGGTGTAGAGGATGTTGTAGAAGGGCTGGACGGCGAACGCCTCGCCGTACGTCACCTGGCCGGGTAGCTCCCCGCCGCTGATCTGGGCGTACAGGAGGTCCTGCCGGATGCCGCCCGGGTTTGTCATCGCCACCACGGCGTTGCCGGTGGTGGGGGAGGAGGTGGCCGCGAGCTGCGCGTCGGCGATGACGTCGCCGAGAGCCGCCTCGCCGGCGGCGTTGGTCGCGCGGGTGATGTCGGCCGTGATCGAGCCGATCACCTGGTTTGCCAGGGGGGCCGAGAGCGCCGTGTAGTAGGCGAGGAGCGCCGCCTCGGCCGGATCGGGCGAGATCCCCGTGTGCGTCACGTCGATGTTGGTCGCCGTGGCGGCGGTCGTCGTGCCGGTGCCGCGGTCGATGGTGAGGTCGATGTCGGTGAGCACCCGGCCGGCCGACTTCGCCTGCGTGACGATCTTGCCGCCGATGGTGCAGTTGTAGGCGGCGTGCGAGTGGCCGCTGATGACGACCTTCACGGCGGGATCCATGCCGGTGACCATCGACGCGAACCCGCCGTCGAGCGAGGCCGGGCAGGTGTTGTTCGTGGGGCCGGAGCTGCTGTTGCCGGCGTGGAGCAGCACGATGATCGTGTTGACCTGGCGCTGGCGCAGCTCGGCGGCGTACTTGTTGACCGTCGCGGTCTCCGGGAGGAAGGTCAGCCCGGCGACCTCGGAGGGCATGACGATGGTGGGCGTCTCGGTCGTCACGACGCCGATGATGCCGATCTTCGTGCCCTGCAGGTTCACCACGGCGTAGGGCGGGAAGATCGTCTTGCCGTTCGGGCCGACCACGTTGGCGGCGAGGTACTGGAAGTCCGCGCCGGCGTAGGTGTGGCCGGTCTGGCAGCCATCGGTCACGTTGCAGCCGCCGTCCTGGATGCGGTACAGCTCGGCCAGCCCCTCGTCGAACTCGTGGTTGCCCACCACCGCGTAGTTCATGTGGAGCAGGTTCATCGCCTCGATCGTCGGCTCATCGTGGAAGAGGGCCGACACGAGGGGGCTCGCGCCGATCAGGTCGCCGCCCGAGAGGAAGAGCGTGTTCGGGTTCTGGGCCTCGAGCGAGCGCACGTAGCTGCCCAGGTACTCGACGCCACCGAGCGTGGCGCTGTAGTCCGAGATCTGGCCGTGGAAATCGTTGATGGCCAGCAACTGGATGTCAACCGAGCCCGGGCGCTGGCTCCCCTGATCCTTGGCCGCCACGCCGGCGGCGCCGCCCAGGAGCAGGCTCGCGACGAGGATCGTCGAGGCGAGCCCGGTCGCTGCCACGCGGGCGCGCGGCAACGACGTACGCAGGAATCCCACGATGTTCCCTCCCTCGCGGGCGGGTCCGAGGGCCTCGGGGGCGCGCGGGACGGTCGGGCTCCGTCCGCCTCCTCACGTGCGACGGCGCCGCTCCCTCACGTCGCCGTCCCTGGCCGACACGGACTGTCCTCCGTGTCCAGCCATGCTGTGCCGTCGCTGGCCCGGCGCGACACGTCCGAACGGCACAAAGCGGCTGGGACCGGGCACGGCGGGTGTGCCGACGCCGAACGAGCGGTGCCGGTACGCACCACCAGGCCGCCGGGAAGCCGGAGGTGATCGGGCGATCACCACATGGCCGACGTGCCACGCCGCGTGCCACGCAAGCTGGCACGCCGATCGCGCATGATGACGCAGGATCTTCGCGCTGATGACGCAGGATGTTCGCCCTGGGAGGCGCGCCATGGAATTCCTGGTCCTGCTCGCCATCGCGGCCGCGGTGTTCGCCTTCCTCTCCCACGAGAGCGAGGACGGGGAGGACGATGACTGACCGCGCCGGAGACCAGACCCCGGGGCCGCCCGCCGAAGCGCTCACCGCCGAGCAGCGCGCGATCGTGGCGTGGGAGGACGGCCCGCTCGTCGTGGTGGCTGGTGCCGGGACCGGCAAGACCCGGGTCATCGTCGAACGGGTCCGCCGCCTGCTCGAGCGCAAGGGCAGGGTGAACGGCGCGGACGGCGACCCGCTGCGCCTGCCGCCCGAGGCCGCGGCCGTCGACCGCGAGCATCCCTTCGCCGGGCCCCTGCTGCCCGAGCAGGTGCTCGTCCTCACCTACAACGTGAAGGCGGCGAAGGAGCTCGGGGATCGCCTGGAGGCGGCCCTCGGCCCGGCCGTGCGCGCGCGCCTGGCGGTCGCGAACTTCCACGCCTTCTGCCATCGCATCCTGGTCGAGTCGGCCCCCGACGCGGGCCTGCCCGCGGTCCCCGACGTGCTCGACGGGGTGGGCCAGGTCCTCCTGCTGCGCGACCTGCGCCCGTCCCTCCCGCTGCGCTACTACGCCGGCCGGGGGGACCCGAACTGGGGGCTCGAGCGCTTCGTCGCCTTCATCAACCGGGCCAAGGACGAGCTCGTCACGCCGGCCGAGTTCGACGCCTTCGTGGCCACCGAGCGGGCCGCCTTCGAGGCACGCTTCGGCCCCTACGACGCCGCCCTCGAGCGCCTGGAGGGGCTGGGCGCGTTCGACCGCGGGCGAACCGACAGCCGCGGCGCCTATGCGCGCTTCCGCGCCGCCGAGCGTGCGGCCGAGGCGGGCGAGCCGGATGCCGACCCCGACCTCGCGGCGGTGGAGAAGGTCGCCGACCGCGAGGCCCGCCGGACTGTCTGGGGGACCGGCGCGGCGGTCCCGCGAACTGCCCTCGACGAGGACCAGCAGGCGCAGGTCGACGGCCTGGCCGCCTCGTACGTGGCGGACGGCGCGGCGCTCGAGGTGCTGCGCCTCTCCGAGCTCGCCTCCGTGTACCACGCCTACGAGCGGGAGCGGGAGCGCCGTGGCGCGCTCGACTTCGGCGAGCAGATCGCCGCCGTGATCCGCCTCTTCCGCGCGCGGCCCAACATGCTGCGCGCCTGGCAGCGCCGCTTCCGCTATCTCCTGGTCGACGAGTTCCAGGACGCCAACATCGCCCAGATCGAGCTGGTCGAGCGGCTCGGGCGCACCCCCGACCGGCCCGCCAACGTGCTGGTGGTGGGCGACGACGACCAGTCCATCTACCGCTTCCGGGGCGCCTCCTAGGCCGCCTTCGTGGAGTTCGACCGCCGCTTCTCGGGCCCCCCGGCGCATGACCCCGACGGGCCCGCCCCGGGGCCACCGGCGCGCCTGCGCCTCGAGGCGAACTTCCGCAGCCGTCCCCCCATCCTCGTCGCCGCCAATCGCCTGATCGCGCGCAACGCGCTGCGCTACGCGCCCGACAAGCGCCTGGCGCCCCAGCGGGCGGGGGAGGGGGCCCCCGCGGTCGAGCTGGTCGCCTGTGCCGGGCCCGACGACGAGGCGGCCGCCATCGTCGAGCGCATCCGCGCGCTCGCGGGCTGGGATCCCGCGGTCGGCGGGGAACCGGCCGAGCCGTGGGGCTCGTGTGCGGTCCTGTACCGCAAACACAAGCACCGCGATGCGATCCTGGCCCGCCTGCGCGAGGAGGGCATCCCGGCCACCGTGTCGGGCGGGCTCTCGCTCTTCGCGGCCCCGGAGATCCGCGATCTCGAGCAGGCCCTGCGCGCCATCGCGGACCCCTTCGACGACGTCGCCCTGGCGCGCGTCCTGACCGCCGGGCCCTGGCGCCTCGACGCGCTCGAGCTGCTCGCGATCACCCGAGCCGCGCGGCGGGCCGGTCGCCACCTCCTCGAGCTCGTGCGGGACGCCGCGGGCTCCGGCGCGGTGACGCTCGACGCCCTGCCCGCGGGCAGCGGGGACGGCCCGGACGCGGACGATGAGGCGTCCGGAGCCGCGGACGGCGTGGCGCGCATCGCGCCGCCCGCGCGCGTGCTCGCCCTCGCGCCCGCCACGCGCGCCAAGCTGCGCCGCCTCCTCGACACGCTCGACGAGCTCGTCCCCGCGGCGATCCGGGAAGGCCCCTTCACGATCCTCGAGCGCTTCGTCGAGCGTACCGGCATGCTGCTCGACCGCCTGGCCCGCCCGAGCATGGAGCAGCAGCGCGAGATCGCCGACATGGCGTCCCTGCTGCGCTTCGCCGCCGACTGGCAGCGCGAGCACGGCGGGCGTTCCCTGGCCGACTTCCTCGACTATCTCGACGCCTACCGGGGCGCCGGCGGCGAGCTGCCCACCAGCGTCGAGCTCGCCGAGGACGTGGCGGGCGTGCGTCTCATGACCCTCTACCAGGCCAAGGGCCTCGAGTTCGCGCACGTGTTCGTGCCCTGCCTGCTCGACGGGGAGTGGCCGGTGCACGAGCAGGGCGGGGGCCTCTTCCCCCGTGAGCTGCTGCGCGAGGCGGTGCCGCTCGGCGACATCCACACCGAGGAGGAGCGCCGCCTCCTCTACGTGGCCATGACCCGCGCGCAGGAGACCCTGGTCCTGACCACGCAGCGGGGGCCCACGGTCGAGCGCGCCGAGAGCGCGTTCCTCGCGGAGCTGCGGGCCGACGCCGGGCCCGAGCTGCGCGAGGACGACCGCACGGCGCCGATTAGCGCCGCGGCGCGGCTCGTCGGGGCCGAGGATGCCGAGGCCGACGCGGGGGAAGAGGCGGCCGAGCGCGCGGACGACACCGGCGACACGCTCGAGCGGATCGTGGCGTTGCCCAGCCCGCGCGAGCGGCGGACCGCGCTGCGCCTGCGGGCCGAGGAGCTGCTCTCGCTGCTCGAGGGGGTGGCCCCCGACGCGCCCGACGCGGGGGCCGAGCGGGCCGGGCTCATCGCGCAGCTCGCCGGGGTGGGCGAGGCGATCGTCGCGGGGGCCGATGCGGCCCGCTCCGCGGGCCTCGACCCGCTCACCCTGCGCAGCGTGGCCGCCGATGCCGGGGCGGGGGCGAACCTGCTCGCGGTGGCCCCGCTGCCCGGGGCCTTCAGCTACAGCCAGTTCGACACCTACGAGCGCTGCCCCCTGCGCTACGCCCTCCAGCACGTGTATCAGCTCCCCGCCGAGGCGACGGTGGCCGCGTTCACCTTCGGGACCACCGCCCACGCGGCCTTCGAGGCGTTCACGAAGGAGCGCCGCGAGCGGGCCGCGCGCGGGGACCCGGCACCCACCCGCGCGGACCTCGAGCGGCTCTTCGCCGCCGCCTGGACGTCCGAGGGGTTCCCCGACCGCACGAGCGAGGAGACATACCACCGCCGGGTCGGGACGCTGCTCGACCACTTCTGGGAGGGCGAGCTGGCGGGAGCCGGCGAGGCGCTCCACGAGGAGCTCGGCTTCGCGCTGCGCCTCGACCCCGGCGACGGGAGCCCGCCCGTGCGGATCGCCGGCGTGATCGACCGGATCGACCGGCTGCCCTCGGGCGGCCTCGAGGTGATCGACTACAAGACCGGCAACCCGGGGAGCCAGAAGAGCGTCGACGAGAACCTGCAGCTCTCGATCTACGCGCTGGCCTGCCGGGATGCCCTGGGTCTCGGCACCCCCGAGCGGGTGACCCTCTACTTCACCGAGGCCGCGCTCCGCATGAGCACCACCCGCACCGACGCGCAGCTCGACGCGGCCCGCGAGGACCTGCTGGCCCGCGCCAGCGCCATCCGCGCGGGCGACTTCCACGCCACCCCGTCGTTCCGGACCTGCGCCTGGTGCGACTACCGGGCGATCTGCCCGAGCCGCGCGGAGTGAGCGACGGACCGGACGAGGGAGGGCGCTTGCGCGGCCAAGCTCGGGTCGTGGCCGACGCTCCATCACGCGGCTCCATCTCGGCCGGACTGGCGGCATGTGCGCCACGCGAGGCGACAACGCGCGTGGTCCCGTGGCAGCGAACGCTGGTCCTATTGCGGCGGTCGACGGATCGCCTGATGCTTGTCCGCACGGCGGCAAGGCAGGATTTCCGGTGATGCGGGCCAGGCGCAGCCGACCTGAACCGCGGACCCCTGCATGTGGCCAGAACGGGTGGAGATAAGGCAATGGCTGGCACGGTCGAAGGAACCGTCCTCGTTCGGCGCGCGTACCCCGCGGCCGAGCTGCTGCAGGCGCATCCGCCAGTGCTGCGCAACGCGAACAAGCGGCTCCTGTTCGACATGGCCTGCCCGCCTGGCGCGCTCCATCGCGGCTCGGTCATGTTCACGCGCTGGGCCGCCATGCGACTGCCGCCAAAGCTGCCTGCGGTCCCGCCGGACCTGGTCGCGCCCGTCCCCGGCTTCTACGACTACCGGCCGATGCTGCCCGGCTCGGTCGAGTGGCACGTCAACTTCGCCGACCCGCACCTCTTCGTCGCGTACGGCGGCCCACTCTTCGCCCAGGATGAGATGCAGGTTGCCGAGCACCCGGCGCTCGGGGCGCTCCGGGAGGCGCTCGCCGCGGAGGGCACGGCGTCGACCACGATCTCCGCCGACGGCCCGACGCCCATCCTCGTCTCCGGCGTCGAGCGCCGCGTGTGCGTTCGCACGAACCCAGATGCCGCGGCCGGTCGGCCGCACGGCCTCTACGGGAATGCGTTTGCGGCGGCCTCGCCCGACGCGATCCGGCGTGCTGCGACCGTCCTCGACCCGCCGACCGTCTCGAACATCCTCGCCATGTCGGCGCCGCCCGGTGGATACGGCCGCTACCGGCGAGACGAGATCGGCGGCATCCTCGGCACCGCGTACACCGGCTTCCGGGCCGCCGTCCTCGAATCCGCCCGCCTGCGCGACGGCGCACCCGTCGTCGTCCACACCGGCTACTGGGGCTGTGGCGCGTTCGCCGGCAATCGCGTCCTGATGGCGCTGCTGCAGGTCGCGGCGGCCGACCTCGCCGGCCTCGGCCGCCTCGTGCTTCACACCGGCGCCGGCGGAGGCGAGCGCCCGCTGGTCGATGCGCTCGGGTTGCTCGGCGAGCTGCTGGACGCCGGGCCGTGTACGACAGATGCGCTCGTGTCGGCGCTCGAGGAGCACGGGTTCCAGTGGGGAGTGAGCGATGGGAACTGACGCGAGATCTGGACGACCGGGCATCAGGGCCGGCGCCGCCCCACGCTGATGGGCGATCCGCCGAGGTCGGCTTCCGGCTGCAGGACCGCGATTGTCTGCTCGCCACGGCCGCCTCAGACCAACCGCGCCAGCACCTCCCCCGTCCCGATCACGACCACGTGGTGGCGCGCACGGCTGAGCCCGACGTAGAGGAGCCGCTCCAGACGCGGGTCGTCGGCCCGCAGCTCGACGAGCACCACGCAGGGCCAGTCCAGGCCCTTGGAGCGGTGCACGGTGTCGCACAGGATCACGTCGGAGGGCTGGTCGGGGACCGCGTCGGCTGCCAGCCCGAGCACGGCGCCGGCGTCATCCACGTGCCCGTTCCAGAGCACCTGGTTGCCGAACACCCGGGCGTGCCAGACCGCCGAGTGGTGCAGCGCCACCCCGGTCAGCACCGCGATCTCCCAGGGCCGCAGGCCCTCCTCGACGACGAGCCGGTGCAGCAGCTTCCGCACGGCCTCGAGCGTCGGTGGTCCTGGCTCGGCCTCGATCAGCTCCGGCGTCCGGCCATCAGGTCGGAGCGCCACCGTCGCGAGGTCCGAGCCCCCGAAGCGGGTGGCGAGGGCATGGATGGGGCCCGCGCTCCGGCAGTCCTCGACGAGCTCGACGCGGGGTAATCCCAGGTCGGCCACCACGTCGGGGCGGTAGATCGCCTGCGCCGGGTCGTGGAACACGTAGCAGACGTCGGAGGGGTCGGCGAGCAGGAGCTGCAGCGAGTCGAGCCAGCCGGCGGCGAAATCCTGCCCCTCGTCGACCACCACCGCGTGGTAGCGGTCGGCGACCTGCGGGATGGCGGCGTCGAGCGCGGCCGGCAGCGTCCCCTCGAACCAGGGCCGCTCGTACGACGCGGGTCGAGCGGGGAGGGTCCCCGCCTCGCTCGCGAGACGCTCGCACAGGCCGTGGAACGTCGAGACCTCCAGCCGCCCGGTGGCCGCGATGTCCGCTGCGAGCCGGTCGAGCAGCTCCCGCGCAAGCGGCTGGTTGAAGCACACCACGAGGGTGCGGAAGCCCTCGCGGGCCAGGCGGCGGGCCTTCTCCGCGGCGAGCAGGGTCTTGCCGCTGCCCGCGCAGCCCACGATCTCCAGGCGTCGGAAGCTGCGCAGCTCGTCAAGGACCCGGCACTGGTGCTGCGTCAGCGCCACCACCGCCGGCTCGGCGTCGGCCACGTCGCCGCGCAGCAGCGGGCGCAGGTGCGTCACCGGGGCGAGCAGTGCGTCGAGGAGGGCCATTCCCGCGGGACCCAGCGGCACGCGTCGGTGCTGGCCGTCTTCCCAGGCGCCGAACGCCTGGCCCACCCAGGCGCGGATCGCCTCCGGTGTCCGCAGCGCGTCGCGGTCGAGGACCAGGCGCGCATCGACGTCCGGGCCGAGGAGGCGCGCGGCGTGGCCCGCGCTGGCGAGCTCCACGTCGGGGAAGGCGACGGCGTGGCCCGCGAGGGGCTGGGAGTCCGCGCGCCAGTCCGGCAACCCGGTGAGCTTCTCGAGGAGGGCGTGCTTGGAGGACTCCGCCTGCTCGAACGGACCCGGCACGTGCTGCGTCGTGCCGCTCCACCAGCGCCCCTGCGCGTCGCGGCTGACGGGTCCCGACTTCACCTCGAGCACGAGCAGGCCGTGCTCGGGATGGGCGAGCACGAGATCGGCCTCGCCGTCACGGAGCGGACGCCCCGGTGCCGAGCGCCCCAGCCAGCGGGCGTGGGGGTAGAGGTGCCACGACGTATCCAGGGCCGTGCGCAGGCGCTCGGTGACGCGGACCTCCGCCTCGCGGCCGGCCGACGCGCCGCCCGGATCGGTCATCTGGTCCACCGGCGGAGGCGCAGCGGCAGGTCCATGTGCGCGAGTGTGGGCCGTCCGAGGCTGGCGCGACAAGCCGTGGTGCAGCCGGCGTTGCCGTTGGGCACCGCTGATATCCAAATCGCGTTGATGCGCCACGCAAGCTGGCACAGCGCGGCTTGATCCTCGGTGCGTCCTGGACCATAGTTGGCGACGGGCAGGGCCAGAGGGAAGGATCATGATCGAGCCACTCCGCCGCGCCATCGGCCGCGCCGGCACCTGCGCATGTCCGAACCGCGCGTGACCAGGCGTGGAGGGCCGCGCCCGGGTGACGAGTCCCCCGCCGCGGCTCGGTGGCCGGTCGAGCGGCCGCATGTGACCAGTCTGCGCTTCGCCGGGCATGTCCTCGACCTCGAGCCCGACCGTGACGCGCGGCACCACCACGGCTCCTTCAGTCCTGGCACCGACACGACCGGCTGGCGACTGCTCGCGACGGTCACCAATGCCTCGCCCGACATGCCGCCGACGGGCCGGGTGGACATCGGGCTCAGCGACGGCACGAGATTCGCCGTATTTGCGACCATGATTGAGTTCCACGGGCGTCTCGAGGTGTCCGGCCGGGGGATCATCGAGATGCGCGGCTGGCGCGGCTGGCCGACCGAGGTCGTGAGCACGCGCTACGCCGTCCCCGGACTGGCATGGCCGGACGCCTTCCCGGGCGATCCGGACCCGCAGACGCTGGCGGACCACTGCGTGGGGTCGCTCGTGGCCGGCGCGATCGGCGACGGCCTCGGTGGACCGGTCGAACGCCTGTCGGTGGCCGAGGTCCAGGCGCTCTACGGGCCCGAGGGCGTCACCGACCTCCCGCCGGAGGGCGCGCGCTGGTCCGATGACACCCAGCTCACGGCCGTCGTTGCGCAGAGCCTTATCGCCTCGACCGGACGCTTCGATCCTGACGATTTCGTGGCGCGCCTGGTGGCGTGGCTGCCGACGGGTCGGGGTGTGGGCCATGCGACCAGGGAGGCCGTTACCGCGCTGGGGGACGGCGAGCAATGGGACGTCGTGGGGCAAAGGCTCGACTCCTCGGGCAACGGGGCGGCCATGCGCACCGCACCGGTCGGGCTCGTCCATGCGCACGATCGCACGCCGACCGAGCTGCTCGCGGAGGCGGTCCGGTTCGCCCTCCCGACCCACGGGGGCGCCGTCGGGGTGGCCGGCGCGGTCGCGATGGCCGCGGCTGTCGGCTACCTCGCCCGCCGTGCCGTCGCCGGGGAGACCACGCTGTCGCCCGACGCCGTTGCCGACTTCGTCGCCGACGCGACCTCCACCCTCGAGGATGTCCCCACGCGCACCCGTCGGCCACCGGGGGCGCCGGAATACCTGCGTGATCGCCTGCGGGCGATCCCGCGCTGGCTGGAGTGGCCACCCGCCCGGGTCTTCGAGAGGACCTGGACCGGCGCCTTCGCGCTCGAGAGCGTCCCGGCGGCGATCTACGCCTTCCTCCGTTCGCCGAACGACCCGCGGGCGGTGCTCCTCACCGCGGCGAACGCCGGTCACGACAGCGACACGATCGCGGCCATGGCCGGCAACCTCGTGGGCGCCTGGCTCGGGGCCAAGCGGATGGCGCGGGCGGTACCGGTGTGGTGGTCGCGGGTCGAGCGACGGGAGGAGCTCGAGGCCCTGGCGGTGCGACTCGCGGACATCGCGGCACAGCCCGTGCCCACTGGCATCGGCGAGCGTCGGTAGCGTGGGCCCATACCTGCTGGGGGCGCCAGCGCACCCAAGGACCCCGTTCTTGGCCGGTGACGCCAGAGGGTCGCCGGCAGTTGCGGACAGGCGCGCGCATGACTGAGGTGCGGTTGGGCGAGCGATTCCTGGCCGCGGTCGCGCTGGCCGCACGCCTCCACGACGGACAGGTGCGCAAGGGGACCGGCGTGCCGTACCTGTCGCATCCATTGGGTGTCGCCTCGCTGGTGCTCGAGGCCGGCGGCGACGAAGACGAGGCGATCGCAGGACTCCTCCATGACACGGTCGAGGACCAGGGTGGCCTGGAAACGCTCGGGCGCATCCGTGGCGAGTTCGGCGACCGGGTGGCGGACATCGTCCTCGCCTGCTCCGACTCCACCGTCGAGGACCCCTCGGAGAAGGCGGATTGGCGGGCCCGGAAGGCGGCCCACCTTGCGCATCTCGCGAGCGTGGACGCCTCGACCGCGCTGGTCTTCGCCGCCGACAAGGTCCACAACGCGCGCTCAGTCGTGCGCGACCTGCGTGCACTGGGCGACGCCCTCTGGCCGCGCTTCAAGGGCGGTCGCGACGGCACGCTCTGGTACTACGCCGAGTCGTTCCGCCAACTGCGTGCCAATCCGGCCGCACCTGCAGCCCTGCTCGATGAGCTCGAGAGAGCCCTGGCTGAGTTGCAGGTGACGGGAGCGACCCACTCCCCAGTCGGCACGCTCCAGAGAGCGGGAGTCGAGGGCAGGAAGTGATGCCAACGGCGACGCTCAGTCGAGGCCACTTCGGAGACGTGGAGCCGGAGCAATGCCGATGAGCGCCCCAGCACCCACAGTCCTATTCACGCATCGGTTTGCCGAGGACTTCCGTGGTGTCAGTCAGGACGTCGCCCGGAGGACAGCCCGCCGGGTCGCGCTCATTCTCGAGCACGGCGTCCGCTACTCGGGGCTCGAGACGCGTCGCATTCAGGGCCAGCGTGATCCGGGGTACCACTACGTGGACGTGGACAACGCCTACCGCATGGTGGTCTACCTTCAGGGCAACGACATTCTGCTTGAGAAACTCGGACCGCACGACCCGACGCTCCGTTGGGGGGCGCATGCGTCGATTGCGAAGTACGTCCAGCGCGCGCGGGCGACAGTGCGGGATCTTCCTGAGCTGCAGGCCTGGCTGGAGCTTGAACGCGTCGAGAGTGCCCAGCCCGCGGCCACGGTCGAAGTGCCACCTGATCTGCTGCAGACACTTGCCGACGCCCCAGGGGCCAGCGATCTCGTGGTGCGTGCCCAACCCGATTTCCTCGAGGGCTACCGCGACGGCCTGCTTGAGGACTGGATGGTCTTTCTCTCGCCATTGCAGCGATACATCGTCACCCGCGGTGCATCCGGCCCCGTCCGCCTGTCCGGAGGGCCAGGAACCGGGAAGACGGTGGCAGCGCTCCACAGGACCGCGTATCTCGCCCAGACCCTTGGGCCCGGCGCGCGGATCCTGCTCACGAGCTACGTGCGCACGTTGCCCCCCATACTGAAGAGTCTGTTCGCCCGACTCACGGCGGATGTGCCCGATGAGCACGACGGCAGAGTTGAGTTCCGCCACATCGTCGATATCGCCAAAGACGTCGTCGCTCGCTTGGACAATGCCGCTCCGCGGCTCGACAACGAGAAGGCCAAGAGCCTGTTCGACGAGGCGTGGCAGCGATGCGCTGCCCGCTTGCCGCTTGTCGCGCACGGCTTCGGACGAGACTACGTGTGGGATGAAGTCGGCAAGGTGATCCTCGGCAGGTTGGTGCGCCGCCCGGAGGACTACGCTACCTTGGCGCGCCACGGGCGCCGTCGCGCCATGAGTCCCAACGACCGCCTGGCGGTGTGGTCGATCCTCGTGGCGTACGGAGCCGCGTGTACAAGAGCTACGCCGCGCGTCTATGACCAGGACTCGCTCGTCTTGCGAGCGGCCGATCTGCTCCATAGGAGCCCCACCTCGGCAGAGTACGACGCGATCATCGTCGACGAGGCGCAGGATCTCACCCAGGCCGCCCTGTCCATGCTCGTGTCGCTCGTCAAGAGCGGCCCAAAGGGTCTGCTGTTCCTGACCGGCGACGGCGGCCAGCGGATCTACCCTGGTGGGTACCGCCTCTCCAGCCTCGGCGTCGAGGTTCGCGGACGGAGCTTCGTACTTCGCGACGCATATCGATCGAGCAGTGGCATTCTCGACTCGATCGGCCGCCTGGGGAGGTTGTTGTCCCCGGACGACTTCGGTGAGTCGGGGCTGGGGTCGGTGGATCTGCGCGCAGTCCGGGTGGGCAACCCACCGACGATCCGGCGCTTCAGCAGCGAACAGGAGGAGGCGGCTCGGATCGCCGGGTTGTTGGCGAAACGGCCGGGTGATCGGGTTGACGCGACCGCCGTGCTGCTTCCCACCAACTCGCAGGCTCGGGCATGGCGGCAGAGACTCAGAGAGCACGGGATCCGAACGGTCCTGCTCGAGCAGTACGACGGGACGCCCATGCCGGGTGTCAAGGTCGGCACCTACGCTCGGTCGAAGGGGCTGGAGTTTGTGACTGTGTTTCTCCCTGACGTCGCCGAAGAGGTCTTCCCGTCTGTGCCACTTTCCCGCATGGACGAGTACCTGCTCCAGGGGGCGTGGTTGTACATCGCAATGGCTCGGGCACGCGACGAGCTCATCATCAGCTACGTCGGCCGGCCGTCCTACCTGATTGAGGAGATGGTCCACCGGTCAAAGGAGGGCCCGCTTTACGCGCCGGAGGTCGTCGCTCCCTGGAGCGCTCCAATCTCGCTCCGCCAATTGGGTACACGCGGCGGAGGTTCGTTGGGCCTGGACCCCGACTGGCGCGACGAATGAGCGAGTGCGGGATGGCGTGGAAAACGACGCTTGACCGGCGCCACAGCGGGATCCGGCGTGATGGGCGCCCTATGCCTCGCGTCAGCAGTCGGGGACTCATGGCCGCGCCCTCACACCCTCGTGCCTGGAGCGCATAGCATCTGACCCGAATGACCCGACCCCTTCCCAACCCCGACGCTCAGCCGTACACCGCCCGTCTCGCGGGCGCCGGCTCCCTTCTCGATGAGCTGGAAGCCGTGCTGGACGTGGCGCCCGAGCATGCGTCGAGCGCCGACTTCCGCCGCCTGATCATGGAGGGGAACGCGGCCCGGAAGTCCACGGCCAATGCCCGGATGTGGGCGTGGAAGCGTCTGAAACTGCGGTACCTCCTCGACGCGCCCCAAAGCCGGGAGTTCCGGGCGTTTCGGAAGACTCACGCGACGGCGCGCACCGAGGCTGATCGGCGGATCACGGCGGCCCTGATGTTCGCCCGCACCGACGCCCTGTTTCGCGACGTCACGCTCCAGCTGGTCAGCCCGCGTCTGGCAACGCTAGGCACCGTTGTGGAGGCCGAGACCATCCGGGCCGACGTGGAAGACCGCATGCGGGCGGCCGGACTGGGCTGGTCGTCGGAGTCGCTCCGCAGCATCGCCAACCACCTGCTGAGCGCCCTGGGCGACTTCGGGTTCATCGAGGGTCATCGTGTCCGCCGGATCGCGGGGCTTCGCCCGGGCGTCGAGCCGGCGGTGTTTGCCGCAAGACTCGGACGGCTCGAAGGACTCACCGATCGCGCCAACATCGACTCACGTTGGTTCCGGTTACTCGGACTGGACGCGGACGCGGCCGTCGGCGCCCTGCTCGGGGCTGCACGTGCGGGAGCGCTTCGCTTCCGGATGCAGGCGGACGTGGTGGAGCTCGTGTTCGACGGGGACCGTGCCGGCGCGATCGGGGAGGGCCAGGGCGATGCGTCGTAGCGCAGACGACGCGATCCTTGCCCTGCGGCAGCAGGTGCGCGCCTGGGCGGAGGGGAGCGCCACCCCGGATGTTCGCGTGCTCGTCTACCCACCCGAGCGGGAGGGCGAGATGCTGGCCCGGCTGCCCGGGGTCGCGGTTGAGTTGGCCGCCGCGTGGATGCCAGTCGATCTCGTCGATCTTGGACAGGTTCTGCTCCACGAGCTCCGCCGCAGCGAGGCCCGCCTGACTCGTCTGCGCGAGTTGGAACGTGAATCAACCTACCGGCTCCTTCATGATCTTGGTGTGTTGGGGACGCGTGCGGTGACACGCCTCCTCCAGCCGCCACTGCCCGACGGCGTGGTCTGCCGGCTTGCGGTCAACACCGGTGCGCTGGCTGCCTTCGTGTCGTACGCGGCGATCACGAATGACCTCCACGGTTCGGTCGAACGCCCGACCGTGGCGACCGTGCTCGCGTTTCCCGGAGAAGCCGACGAGCGTTCGCTGAACCTCCTCGGGCTTCGGGTCGACACCAACTACCGCGTGGCGCGCATCTGATCCAGGGATTGCGGCTCTGACCGGGAGGACGACGAGGTGGCACAACCCGCGGGTATCACGACGGTCCGCCAGACGATCGCGCGCGATCTTGGCCAGGAGATCCCGGGGAATGGCGTCGTCAAGGTGGCGGAGACGTCGATGCTCGCGATCGACCTCCAGGAGTACGTCCTGACCAGCCAGCTGGCGGCCGACTACGGCAAGGTGCTGGAGCGAGTGATCGAAGCTGCTCGGCCAGCCACGGTGCCCGCGGACCGAGTCGGCGTCTGGGTTTCCGGCTTCTTCGGCTCGGGCAAGTCCCACTTCGCCAAACTCGCCGGCCATCTGCTCGCCGACACGCCGACCCCGGCCGGAACTACTCGGGAACTGTTCGCCAGGCACCTGCGGACCGACCGACCGCAGGATGAGCGCGTGGCCGAGTTGCTTCAACAGGCCCAGGCGTACCGCCTCGGCGCTCACGTCGTGCCGTTCGACATCGCGAGCAGCCAAGGCACCGACGAACACGTCGGGCTCATCTTCCTGCGCGCCTTCTACAAGAGTCTCGACCTTTCGCCGATCCTCTCGTTTGCGGTGCGCGAGCTTGATCTCCAGAAGGTCGGCAAGTACGACGCATTGCTCGAGACGTACGAGGCGCGCACCGGGATCCCGTGGACCGAGGACCGTGAGCTCGTGGGATCGGACACGGCGCTCGCGGCGTGCCTCGCTGAGCTGCTGCCGGAGCGCTACCCGACGGTCGAGCTTGCCCACGCAAGCCTACAGCTTGCGTTCGATGAGCTGGGCCATGCCTCGATAACCGACGTTGTCGGCCGCTTCTCATCCTGGGCTCGGCAGCGTTCGGAGGAGGCGCACGAACCGCGGTTCCTGGTCTTCGTAGCAGACGAGGTCGGCGCGTGGGCGGGCCGGCGCCTGAAGCGCATCGAGGAGGTCCGTGCGCTCGTCGAGGGGTTCGTTGCCCAGGGCGAGGGCCGCCTGTGGCTGCTTGCCACCTCTCAGGAGCGGCTCTCGGAGGTGATCTCCAACTCGCCCGACCTCGACAGCCCGAGGGAGGCGGAGGAGCTGCTGCAGCGCCTGGAAGCGCGCTACCCCGTGAACATCCACCTCGAGTCCAGCGAGGTCGGTACGGTCATCGAGGACCGCATCCTCGCGAAGCGGCCCGTGGAGCGGCCCGCCCTCGAAGCGCTGTGGGACTCGAAGCGCGGCACCCTTGTCGATATTGCCGAGCCGCCGGGGATCGAGATGCGTGGTCGCTACCCGGCCGCTGAGCGTGATGCGTTCGTGCGCGACTACCCGTTCCTGCCCTACCAGCTCCCGGCGGCGGCTGACATCTTCGGGAGCATGCGCGGCGTGAAGGTGAGCTCGGGCGCTCGCTCCATGCTGAAGGTCGCCCTGGATGCCGCCGCCGCGGTCGCCGACCGCCCGTTGGGCGCGATCGTGAGCTGGGACCAGATCTTCGATTCAGCGAACCGGGGCAACGAGTTCGCGGACGAGCACTACCTGGGGAGCCAGGGGCTCGAGTATCTCGCCCAGGCCGATCGGGACCTGGCGGACCGTCTGCCGATCGAGCGTCCGTCTCGCGTGCTCAAGGTGCTCTGGCTGCTGCAGCAGACCGGTCGGATCCCTCGGACCGTCTCGAACCTGACACGTCTGCTCGTGGGCGATCTCGCGACGGACGTGCTGGCCCTCGAACGCGCCGTGGCGCAGACTCTCGAAGTCCTCGGTTCACGGAGCTACGTCCGCAAGGACCCGGCGAGTGCGGAATGGCGGTTCCTGACCCCTGACGAGGTCACGGTCGAGAAGATCGTGGCGCGGATCGCCGAGCAGGACGTGCGGGAGACGGACGTCCGCCGCGAGCGGCAGGCGCTCGTCGGCGAGCGGATCACGCGCACGCTGACGGGCAGGCTGACGATGGGGACGACGAACACGGACTTCCGCTACGGCGTCTCGCTCAACGATGCGGTGGTGCTCAACGACGACGCCCCGGTGCAGCTGCACGTCTACTTCAGCGAGACCGCCGCTGCCTCGCGTGTCGCCGAGCAGTACGCCGCATACCTCGCCAGCCCAGAGATCTATTGGCTCATCCAGCCTCCGGCGCGGCTCGATGATCGGCTGCGACGCGCGCTCGCGATCGCGAGGCTTGCGACCGACGAGGAGTTCCAGCGGATCGCGACGCAGAAGACGAAGGAGGAGGCCCGCAAGCTCGAGACCGAGGCCCTGCAGCTCGCTGCCGACGCCAGCACCGACGTCGATCAAGTGCTGTCGGAGGGAACGCTCTACTGGGGTGGTGGCACCCTCGCGCTCTCGGCCCTCAACGGGCAGGCGAAGGCCCGCATCGACGAGGCGATCCGCGACCGGCTGAGCCTCGTGTTCGATCGGTTCAAGGACGGCGACCGAGCGTTCAACGCGAACAACATCGACCGTCTCTGCCTTGTCCCGCCAGCCGAGCGGGCCGCGCTCGATCCGGCACTGAGTCTGTTCGACGCCGAGGGGCATGTCTTCGGCAGCCACCCGGCGGTGGAGGCGTTGAGCGCGTACCTCAACTCGACGACGAAGAACGAGGGACAGGAGGCGACGGCCTACTTCCGGGCCAGGCCCTACGGATGGCCACCCGATCTCATCCGGTACGTTGCCGCGGCGATGTTCGCCGATGGCAAGCTGAGCGTGATCGACCGTACGGGCCGGCGATACGACAATCCGAAGGATGCCTCCGCCCGGGCGCAGTTCGGAACGGGGGCCTTCCGGTCGGTCCGCCTCGAGATCGAAGAGCACCCCCTCACACCTGAGGAGATCACGGCCCTGCGCGAGCTTCTCGCAGATCTGGGCCGGCCGACCAAGGACGCGGCGGAGGTGACGATCGCCGAGGCGGGTGACGACGTGCGGTCCACCCTGTCCGCGCGCCTGGCGGTGGTGATGCAGGCCGAGCAGGCTGGCCTGCCCCTGCCTGCCACGTACGCGGCCATCAACCCGATGCTGATGGAGATCGCCACGGCCGGGTCGCGCGTCAAGCGGATGCGCGCCATGTTGTTGCACGGGCCTGAGCTGCGGGCGGCCACGGCGGCGCTCGAGGCGCTCGAGTCGTTCACCAAGCGTGCCGGCCTGGCGCAGTACGCCCGGTCGCGCCGGCTCCTCGATGCCGCGGTCGCCGCCGGCCTTGAGCATGACTCCGACTGGGGCGCCACGGTCACCGAGGCACGTGAACAGCTCGACGCGATCATCGACCAGCGACGCGTGCTCGAGGACTGGGACGGCGCGTATCGCGAACAGCGTGAGCTCCTCATCCAGGCGTTCAAGGCCGTCTACCTGCCGCTGCGGGACGACGTCCGGCATCAGACGGAGGCTGCGCGTGCGGCCGTCCTTGACAGCCCGGAGTTCGCCGCCCTTCACACCGACCGCGCGCTCAAGGTGCGGCTCGTGTTTCTCGCCGACGGTCGGCCGCTCGCCGAGATCCCGGAGGCCGAGCTCAAGTCCGACGCCGATCTGCTGGTCGCGAACGACGCCTTCTCAATCGCGCACCTCCGGACGAAGGCGGCCGCGCTTCCGGGCCAGCTCGGGCTGGCCCAGGGCATGGTCATCGAGCAGCTCTCGGAGCAGCAGACGGCGGACGGCGCGAAGTCGACGGTCGCCTCCTGGGATGCCAAAGCGGCGTTCGGTGGCGCCACTTTCAGGACGGAAGCTGAGGTCACCGATGCGTTCGCGACGGCCGCCGACCAGGTGAAGGCACTGATCCGCGAGGGCAAGTCGGTGAAGGTGGTCTGATGGCCGCGGGGACACCTGAGTCCACCTGGGGGATCCCGGCCCGCACTCGGGCCCTGCTGAAGTCCTCCATCCTCGAGCTGCGGGCCCTGCTCGAGGAGGACGCCCGCCGCCAGCTCGCCGCCCTCGGCATCGCGGAGGGCGGGCTCGGCGAGGCTCCGGGTGCCCTGTCGGCCGAGGACGCCCGTGTGCGGCGCGTCGCGCTGACGGTCATCGGCCGGCGACGGGAGGCAGGCGAGAGTCTGGCCGAGGCGGTCGCCGACTACGTCACCGAGACGGCCTTCACGTTCCTCGACCGGGCCGTCGCCTTGCGCTGCCTCGAGGAGCGCGGCCTGTTGCTCGTCGACGGCCAGCCTGAGACCGTCGTCAAGCGCGACCCGGTCCGGGGCTCCTCCTCGCTCGTCTGGCGCGTCCGCAGCGAGCAGGCGAGCCGGCCGCCGCGCGAGGTCGCCCGCGAGGCGTTCCGGCGGGCCTGCGCCGCGGTGAGCGAACGGATCCGCGTCCTGTTCGACCCCGACGACGAGCACGCTGCCCTGTTCCCGCTCCTCGCGAGCTGGGAGCGCGTCGTCGCCGTCCTCAACGCGCCGGACGTCCCCGCCGAGGCGTATGCCGAGGATGAGGTCCTGGGCTGGGTCTACCAGTACTGGAACAGCGCGGCGAAGGACGCCGTCTACGCCAAGCTCGGGAATGGCGGCAAGATCGAGACGCCCGAGGAACTCTCCGCCGCTTCATGCCTGTACACCGAGCGCTACATCGTCGACTACCTCGTCCAGAACACGCTCGGCGCGACGTGGGTCGAGATGCACCCGGAGTCAGCGCTCCCGGCGACCTGGCCCTACTACGTCCGGCCGCCCGCGGGCAACCCGCCGGTCACCCGGGAACCCAGGCCCGTCCGCGAGATCACCCTGCTCGACCCCGCCTGCGGCTCGGGCCACTTCCTCGTCCGCGCGTTCGAGCTGTTCGCCCAGCTCTACGCGGAGGAAGGGACCGAGGACCCGGCCGAGGTCCCCGCGCTCATCCTCGAGCACAACCTCCACGGGATCGACATCGACCGCCGGGCGGTCCAGATCGCCGCGCTCGCTCTCTACCTCAAGGGCTGCACGGCCGCCGGCCCGGACTTCCGGCCCCGCAAGGTCAACCTCGTGGCGGCCGACATCGTCCTGCCGCCCGACGCGCCGGCCGACTTCATCGCCAAGTTCGAGGATCCCGACCTCGCCGATATCGCGAGGAGTCTCTGGGTGGGCCTGCAGGGCATCCGCGAGTTCGGCTCGCTCCTCCACCCCGAGCGAACGGTCAACGACGCCTTCCGGCGGCTCCGCGCGCGGGACCGGGACGGGCTGTGGGCCAAGGACGAGGCCGCCTGGGCGACGCGCCGGACCCAGCTCATCACCGAGCTCCGCCGGGCCGTCCGGCGCGAGACCGGGGAGACCGACCTCGGGCGCCACCTGTTCGGGGCCGAGGCCGCCCGCGGGCTCGACCTACTCCAGGTCCTGGTGCGCCGCTACGACGTGGTCGTGGCGAACCCGCCATACGCGGGCGCCGGCAATCTCAATCCGCGCATCAAGGGCCTGGTGGAGCGTGAGTACGCCGCAGGCAAGAACGATCTATATGCCGCGTTTGTCCTCCGCTGCCTCGAGTTTCTGCGTGCCAATTCTGGCCGCGTCGGCATGGTCACTCGAAGTGCTTGGCTGTTCATGAAGAACTTCAGCGAGCTTCGTGCCGAGCTGCTCAAGGCATCGACGATCGAGCGGGTCGCACTGCTCGGCCCCGCCGCATTCGAGGAGATCACCGGTGAGGTTGTCACCGTCGTAGCGTTCACCGTTCGTGCCGAGACTGCCAAGCCGGACGCCGCGCTCCTCGGACTGCGTCTGTCACCCGCCTCCAGCGCCGCCGCCAAGGCCAGCGCCCTGCGTATATCGTCGGCGACTCGCGATGGCCTGGCTCATCGGCGCCAGTCGCTATTCGACGCGCTCCCGAGGCAACCCCTGCTGTTTTGGCTGCCAGCCGGTCTCATGGAGCTAATTGGACAAGGCGAGACCATCGGAAAGCGCTGGGCTGTCAGTAGGGGCGTGGACTCATGCGATAACGATCGCTTCCTTCGTCGATTCTGGGAGGTCTTGCCTGCCAAACGGTGGCTCCGATATGTGAAGGGTGGCGGCTACGGCCGATGGGCTGGTTACGAGCATTGGGTCCTTGATTGGGCACGAGACGGGGCGCCGATCAGGGAACATATCTCCTCCTCCTACCCCTACTTGAAGGGGAAGACCGACTGGCTGGTGAAGGAGAGCACGTTCTTCAGGCACGGGTGGACCTACTCGCTCATGGCCCAAGGATCACTGGGCGCGCGAGCGCTTGACGGCCAGACGGTCTGCGACAGCGCCTCGCCTGGCGTCTTTGCCGATGAGCCGCAGCCTACCGCGGGTGCCATCCTGAATTCTCGCGTCATCAGCTACGTGCTTCGCGCGCTCAGCCCGGACATGAAGTTTCGCGAAGGCTACGTGGCTCAGGCTCCAATGCCTCGACGCGACGAGCCGAAGATGGCGTCATGCGCGAGTGCATGTGTGACTATCGCCCGTTTGCTCGCAAGCCGGGACCCTTCGGAGCGGACCTTTCTGCCGGACCATAATCTCAGGGACCAAGCGGCGTCATTAGTCCTTCTTCACACTCTCGAGGGCTGGAACGAACGGCTGGCGCTCGAGGCCTACGGTGTGGATGACGAGTCCGCGCGGCTCGTACTTGAGGAGACGGGTGCCCCTGCCGGCTGGCACCCCCTGATGGCCGGCTACGACCGCCTGCCCGAGGCGCCGGCGGGGGTCGAGATCCCGGCCGGGCTCACCGAGTTCCTCGCCACGCTCGAGCGCCGGACGCTCGGCGCCCAGCAGCTCGCCGAGCTCAAGGCCCGGCTCCGGCGCCTCTACGAGGCCGGCCCGGGCGCCAAGGTCGAGGATGAGGGTGGGGCCGCCGGCAGCGGCGAGGACGAGGACGGGGCCGGCGAGGCCCTGGGCGCCCGGATCCCGATCCCGACCGAGACGTTCCTCGAGGAGCTCTCCCAGCGGCTCGAGGTCCACCCGATCAGCGTCCACTGGATGCTGGAAGAGCTCCGGGCCGAGGGGGTCGTCTCCCCGCCCGAGCGCAAGCGCGAGCTCGAGGACTACCTGGTGATCACGCTCCTGCGGATGCTCGGCTACCGCTGGCCCGAGCAGGACGCCTACGAGGCCGAGCACGGCCCGCTCCTCGACCCCGACCTCGTCGACGCCGATGGGATCATCCCGCTCGTCCCCTGTGCCGACGAGCCGACGGCCGAGGCCCGGATCACGACCCGGCTCGAGCGCGCGTTCGGTGACGAGGGGGCCGAGGCGTTCCTCCGCGACGTCCGCCGCTACCTCGGGCGCGACCTCGGCGAGTGGCTCCGGCGCGACTGCTTCAAGCGCCACGCCCAGCAGTTCAAGAACCGGCCGATCGCCTGGCACCTCCGCTCGCCGGCCGGCCACTTCGAGGCGTTCGTCCTCTACCACCGGCTCTCGAAGGCGACCCTCACTGCCCTTCGCACGACGTATGCCGGCGGCCGGATCGCCCGCCTCCGCGCGGAGCAGGCGCGAGCGAAGGAGCGCGGCGATGCCGCCCGCGCGTCGGACCTCCAGGTCGCCATCGAGGACGTGGAACTGTTCAGGGCCAAGCTCGAGGCCATCGAGCGCGGCGACACCCTCGCCGACCGCATCCGCTGCCGTTGGAAGGACGAGACCGCCGCCGGCCGTCCGGGCCCGTACGCCCCCGACATCGACGACGGCGTCAAGGTCAACATCCGGCCCTTCCAGGAGCAGGGGCTGCTGGCCGCCAAGGTGATCGCGAAGTGGTGAGCGGGACGGGGCAGGGGACTGTGCTCGAACGTCTCACCGCGGAGCTCGAGCAGAGCCTCGCGGCGCTCTCAGGACCCGACGGGCTCGTCGTCTGGTTCGACCCCGCGGGCGAGTGTCGGCGTCTCTGGGACCTGCTGTCTGCAGAACTGTCGGTGTTGGACGTCGGCACGCGGGCCTACGGCGTGGGTGACTCCCAGCTCGATCTCAAGCTGTGGCTGCTCGAGCCCCGATCGCCGGGCGCAGGGCGGGTTCTCTATCTCGAGGGACAGCGACCGGAGGCGATGCTGCCCGTGGGCGACGGCCGCGTTCCGCACCTCTGGTCGCTCGTCGAGAGCCGGTACACCGCCGCCGTCTGGAACGGATGCGCGCGATGGTCAGGTGTCGCGGGCAGTCCGCCGCTGTCCTTGGCGCAGTGGCTCCAGCGCCATGGCGTGACGTTTGCCGACGAACAGACGGTCGGGGAGGTGTCCGCTGGGGGTGGTGCCTCACTCTTGAGCCGCTTTGTCAGGCTCGCCGCCCAGGAAGATCCGGGCCGATGGGCCCGCCGGCTCCGGAGCCGCGACCTGCTCGACGCCATCGTCGGGTCGCCCAGGGACCGCCTCATGCAGCTCCTGACGCAGCCATCGGAGTCCCTCCAGGGGTGGGGTGAGGACGCGCCCGAGATCCTCGATCGGATCGGGCAGGAGTACGGACTCCGGGCCGATCAGGCCGGACCGGAGCTGATCGCCGACGAGATGGCTGGCGGACTCGCCCTGACCGAGGCTTGGGACGCCTTCGGGGGCGGCGACGATTTCCCGTTCTCCGCTCGGCTGCCGCGCGGGGCCCAGCAGCGCGACCGGCTGCTCCGCTTCGTGCGCGGCGACGTTCTGCGCCGACCCGACGTCGCCTCGGCTCTGCGGTCCCGGGCGCGTCGTCAGGAGTCAGCCTGGTCGGCCTTGGACGCGTGGGCGGCCTCCCGGGAGGGTCAGTCAGCGGTCCTCACCGACCTGACGCGACGCCGCCTGGCGGCGCTCGTCGAGGGGATTCGCTCCGAGTCTGCGGCGGACAGGGACGCGTCGCTCAGCCGGCTCCAAGCGGTCGCGGCGATCGCTCCCGATTTCATGGGCCCGCTGGCGGAGCCGTTCGCGACGGTCCGAGCGGTGGTTCGCCTGGGCGCGTCGGCGGAAGCAGCCTGCACCGGTTCGGCGGGGGCAACCTCGATCTCGCAGCTCGTTCAGGCATACGCAGGGCCGTCCGGATGGACAGAGATCGACGCCGACTACCTGCGGATCCAGGCAGCGGCGGAAGACGAAGCCTGGCTCCGGCCGCTTCGACAACTGGCGGATCGCGCGTACCTCGAGTACCTCGTGCGGGTGAACGACCGACTGGCAACGCTGCTCGAGGAGGAGGCCGCCTGGCCGCCCGCGGGCGCCCACCGCGTGACCGGTCCGGCCTGGGACGCGGTATCGGCTGGCCGCCGGGCGGTGATCATCACCGACGCACTGCGGCTGGATGTGGCGCAGCACCTTGCGACGGAGATCGGTCCGTCGTGTGTCGTGGATCCTGGACTCACGACCCTCCCGACGACCACGCCGTTCGGAATGGCGGCACTCCTGCCCACGTCGGAGCCGCCCGTGGGCGACGTGTCCAGCGGCAAGGTGGTTCTGAAGGCAGCTGACGGGTCGGATCTCGCATCACGCGCGGGCCGACGCCAGTTCCTCGTCGGTCTCCTGTCCGCTCGGGGCGGGTCGGTCGCCTTCCTCGAGCTCGACGAGGTCCTCGGGGGGACCGTCCCCAGCCGAGCCGCGCTGACGGTCGTCTTCGACTACGCCCTGGACGACCGCGGTCACGGTGAGGGTTCGCTGCCGAAGTTCGTCCCGGAGCACGTTCACCGACTCGCGCGCGCGGTCGACCAGCTCCATGCTCTCGGCAACCGGTGGGTCGAGATCGTGACCGACCACGGCTTCCTTCACGTGCCGCCGGACCTGATCGACGACCTCGGGCACCCGGAACTCCCCGCGACGCAGGTGTTCGAGAAGAAGCCCCGGCACGCCATCCTCAAGCCCGATGCGCCCGTGAGTGGCATCCTGCGGCTGGAGTGCCCGCTGGCTCCCGAGCTCACGCTGGCGTTTCCAAGGGGGATCCGGACCTTCGGCAAGGCCGAGGCCTACCTCCACGGGGGCATCTCGTTGCAGGAGTGCGTGATCGCGCACGTGGTCTCCGAGGCCGTTATGGCCCGGCCGCGGCTCAAAGCGGAGGTCCGGGTTTCCGCCCCGGTCCTTACATCCGGGACGATCGTCGCGAGACTGCGTCCGGTGCCGCCCGTGGGCCAGCTGCCGCTCGGCGGCGTGCAGCCGCTGCGCCTCGAGCTGTGGGTTGAGACGGCTGGCGATGCGCCGGTCAGTGTCGCTGGAGATCCCGTGCGGGACGAGCTGCGCCTCGACACTCCCGAGGTGACGCGCGCGTTGTACCTTGCCGAAGGGCGCGCTCTCGTGGCCGGGACGCGACTCCTCCTTCGCGCCCGCGACGCCGACACGCACGAGGATCTGGCATCGGTGCCCCTGACGCTCGCCATCGACTGGGAATGAGGCTTCGGTGAGCATGTTGTCCGCGGTCGAACTCGACAGCCTGGATCGCAAGGCGACTGAAGCCTTTCCCGGGCTCATGGTTCGCAAGGACCTGCTGCGCGTGCTGCGCTCGGCCTACGGCGTCCCGACATTCGTGATCGAGTTCCTGCTCGGCAAGTACGCCGCGTCGGCCGACCCGGCGGTCATCGAGCAGGGCATGGACTTCGTGCGTCGCAACCTCTCCCAGATGTACGTCAAGCCCGACGAGCGCGAGGTGGTGAAGGCCCGCATCCAGCAGGAGGGCACGTATCGGATCATCGACAAGGTGTCCGTCGTGCTCAAGGAAGTCGACGACAAGTACTGGGCGACGCTTCACAACATCAACCAGGACTACGTCAACATCGATGACGGTCTCATCCGCGCCCACGATCGCCTCCTGATGGGCGGCATCTGGGCGGAGGTGAAGCTTCGGTACGACGCGAGCCTCAAGTTCAAGAACCAGTTTCGCCCGTTCGTCATCGACGACCTGAAGCCGATCCAGCTCTCGACACGGAGCATCGGCCCGGTGATCGAGGCGAGGTCGGGCTTCACGCGGGACGAATGGGTCGACCTGCTGCTGCGGTCGCTTGGGCTGGAGCCGTCGTCGCCGTACTTCACGCCGCGGCGGAAGCTGCTCTATCTCGTCCGACTGATTCCCCTCGTGGAGCGCAACTACAACCTGATCGAGCTCGGGCCACGCGGCACGGGCAAGAGCTTCGTCTACCAGCAGATCAGCCCGTACTCGCACCTCATCTCGGGCGGGCAAACGACCGTCGCGCAGCTGTTCGTGAACCTCGCATCGGGGCAACGCGGGCTGGTCGCGCTCTGGGACACGGTCGCCTTCGACGAGGCCGCGGGCGTGCGCTTTCCGGACAAGAACGGCATCAACATCATGAAGAACTACATGGAGGACGGCACCTTCAGCCGGGGGCGCGAGATCATCACCGCGGAAGGCTCGATCGTCTTCGTGGGCAACCTCGACGGCGATGTCGCAACGATCACCCGGACCTCCAACCTGTTCTATCCGATGCCCAAGGAAATGGATACGGCGTTCTTCGACCGGATCCATGCCTACCTGCCGGGCTGGGAGCTCGGCAAGACACGCGACGACCTCTACACCTCGCACTTCGGGTTCGTCTCGGACTACCTTGCCGAGGTCCTGCACCACCTGCGCAAGACCCAGTACATGGACGTCGCGGAGCGCCACGTGACGTTCGGAGGGCACGTCGGCGGCCGTGACGCCAAGGCCGTCCGAAAGACGGTGAGCGGGCTGATCAAGCTGATCCACCCCGACGGGAACGTCACCTCCGACGAGGTGCGCGAGTACGTCGAACTCGGGCTCGAGCTTCGGCGGCGGGTGAAGGAGCAGCTCAAGAAGATGGGCGGGCTCGAGTACTGGGACGTGGGCTTCTCGTACACCGATCGCGAGACGGGTGAGCAGCGCCAAGTCGGGCTTCCCGAGAGCGGGGGCGGCCTCATCATCTCGGGTGAGCCGCTTCCTGCGGGCTCCGCGTACACCGTCGGACTCGACCTGTCCGATCGCGCGGCGCGGAAGCTCGCCCTCTTCCTGATCCAGACCCAGGTGAACCCCGGCAGCGGCCGCGTCATTCCCCTGGGGAACCTCTCCCCGGTGATGAAGGAGGCGCTCAAGGTCGCGCACGCGTACCTGCTTGCCCACACGCGCGACCTCGGGATCGAACGCGACCCGCGCCAGTACGACTTCAGCGTCCAGGCGGTGAACCTCAACCAGGCCAAGGAGGGCGCGGAGACCGCGATCGGGTTCTTCATCTCGCTCGTCTCGGCGCTGCTGGACCGCCCAGTCGATCCGACCTCCGTGGTCCTGGGCGAGATGAGCGTGAAGGGGCTGCTCCAGAAGGTCAGCGACCTGTCCCAGCGCCTCGAGCTTGCCCGTGACGCCGGGGCAAAGCGCGTGCTCATGCCGAGCGAGAACAAGCGCGACATCGCAGACGTCCCGGACGAGCTGCTCAATCGGCTGGAGACGGCGTTCTACACGGATCCGCTGAACGCGGCCATCAAGGCCATGGGGTTGGAGTAGCGCAGGGGGCAAAGGCAGCCCGTAACTGCACCGATACACCAAGGAAGCTAACACGCAGTGCTCAACATCGGTCCAGGCGAAGTCTTTCTGGCCGTTGGTGTGGCAGTCGTCATCCTGAGCTGGCTCCTGAGACACCAACCTCGGTCTGGGGCCGCGGGGCAATCAGGGCAGTTCGGCGACACGGAGGTGCCTCGCACCGCCGACAGCCTTCGCCCGCCTGGTGCCGTCGCACCTCTGCCCCCCGCCCATGCCGGCAACCCAGCCCGTCCAGCGGTTGCCCCAGGGCCCATTCCGCTCGCGCCCGCGCCCGGCGCGATCCGCTTTACCCCGTTCCCCGGCTCCGTCTCGACCGCACCCACTGTTCCGGTGAAGGTGGGTGCCCCTGAGATTACCGTCCAGGCTGATCTCCGGGACACCGTGGATCCCTTGACGGGCGTGGTCCATCACGACGGCGCCACCGTGTATGTGTGTCGCGGGTGTCGATCCGCGTATTCTGGCGACTCCTATGCCGAGCTGAGAGCGCGAGACGACCGCTGTTTCGTCTGCCATCGGAGCTTTCGGGCGGGTCTCGCGCAACCAGTCATCGTTGGTCCCGGCGAGGACTCCGCTCGGGTGCTGCCCATCCGGAGCCCTCGCTCGATGCATCCGCCCGCGACGCAACAGGGCCCGGTACCGGGTGCGCCGTTTGTCGCGGGCGCCGTCGTACGACACTCGTCGTTCGGACTTGGGCAGGTGATCTCGGTCGAACGTCGTGACGAGCGCGCAGACATCATTCACTGTCGATTCCGCAACCGGCCAGGGGAGGAAGTGCCCATCATCGCAACGTACGCAGGTATGGTGGTTCTGGAGGCCTGACTTGACCGAAGATCCGGCGACGATCCGAATACGGAGAGAGGGTCGATACGATCGGCAGCGCCTGGCCGGATGGTCTCAACGTCGGTTGCATCGCTCTCGCATAGTCGTGGTTGGAGCTGGGGCCCTGGGCAACGAGGTGGTCAAGAACCTCGCGCTTGTCGGCGTCGGGGCCCTTGCTGTGGTTGACTACGATCGGGTCGCGCCCTCGAATCTCGCCCGCTGCGTACTGTTTCGGGACGAAGACGTCGGGGAGAGCAAGGCGGAAGTCGTCGCGCGACGTGCCCGAGACCTCAATCCCGACGTTTCGGTCGTTCCGCTCCAAGGCGATCTGGATACTGTCCTGGGGGACTCCTACCTCTACGACGCAGATGCCGTGATTGGCTGCGTCGATAACGCCGTTGCCCGGTTCTCCCTGAACCGACGCGTTCGGCGAGTCCATCGAGGATGGATTGACGGGGCGATGTCCGAAGGGTCGGTCCAGGTGACCAGGTACCGTGCAGACGGCCCGTGTTATGCGTGCGTCATAGGACCGCGCTCGCGCGCCGAAGTGGTCGAACGCTTCTCGTGCACGGGATACCGGCGCGTGACGAGCACCTCGCCGGTGCCCACCACGGCAATAATGTCGGCGCTGGGCGGATCCCTGCTGGCCCAACTAGCGATTGATCAGATCCACGGCCGTGCCCTTCGCGATGCAGAACGCTGGACCGTCTTGCTTACCGGGCGCCGTTTCGTGGTGGACAGGCTCCCCGAGGATCCGGAGTGCCCCTTCCATCGGTCCCGCCTCTCGCGACGGCCGATTCGAACAGACCTGTCCGCTTCATCCACGTGGGGCGAGGCAGCGCGAGCTCTTGGCCTTACGAGACAGGCCGTTCTGGAGCTGAGGGAGGATATCGTGACCGGACTCCGATGCTCCTCCTGCGGAGCCGCCAGCGAGCACCTCGGACCGCGAGCCGAGTTGCTCCAGGAGCAGGCATTGTGCAGCCGTTGTGGACTGATTATGGAGCCGAGCATTCAGCGATCCGTTGTGGCATCAGATGGTCTCTCGCGGGTGCCGCTCACTCAGCTTGGGTACGCAGACGGCGACTGGCTCTCGGTTTGCGATGACGGATCGCGGCGACTATTGGCGCTCTGGACCAACCGGGGTTGGGGCTCAAGAGGAGAGAGGTGAACCACGGTGCAGATCGTTGTCAGGACGGCAGACCGAATCCACCAAGGGAAGCTGGACCTTGATCCTGGAGTCGAAGCCGCGACGACCGTTGGCGACCTCGTCACGGTCCTCCGGGACAACTTCAAGCTCCCCGCCACAACGGATTACTTCATACGGTCCGATCGGCTCGGCTCCCAATTGGACGCTCGGCTGACCCTTATCAAGGCAGACGTGAAAGACGGCGACGTCCTCGAAATCGCTCCGATCCTCCAGGCGGGATATGAATAGCCGTCGCCTGGAGAATGACTACGAGCGCCTCCGGCTCCTCTGCGCCAGGTCGCCCGCATTTGTGCAGATCGATCGGGCGGTCGGGAGACCGCCCAATGCGTACTACCTGACCCTTCGCTGTAGGGGGGTCGCAGGCCTAGGCGAAGCGGGACCCCAGTATCGGGGCGAGCACAAGGTTGAGATCATCTTGGGTGCGGACTACCCGTTTAGCCCGCCTGGCGTGACGGTCACGACGCCCGTGTTCCACCCACACATCTGGGCCAACAACAGGGTGTGCATCGGCGACTGGATTGGGACGGAATTCCTCGACCTGCTTGTCAGGCGACTCTTCCGAATCCTCCAATACGATCCGCAGTACCTCGACGCGACCAGCGTCGCGAACTGGGAGGCGCAACGGTGGGCCGCTGGCCATCGCTCTCTGTTTCCTCTTGGGACAGAACTTGTCGCGGAAGAGCCAGTGGTACCTAGGATCAGATTTACGCCAACGGACTTGTAGGATGTCGACGTCGATTGCGTTCACTCCGCTGCCCGATCAAGGCGTACGCGCCGGCGCCACCACCCTCGCCGCGTCGGTCGGTATGGTTCTGCGACCAGCGGATCCAACGTACGTTTGGGCCGCGGAGGCGGTCGCGGTCCTGGATCGTCATGTCGACAGTTCGAGCATAGAAGTCGCGGGCCTCCTTGTCGGGAGGGTGTGGGTAGACAACGATGGCGCGGGAACGCTGGTCGCCGTGGATGCTGCTCTGCCCGCAACCCGACACGTGGAGACCAGCTCTGTGCACGTTTCCTTCCGCCCCGAAACGTGGGATGAGTTGAGTCGTGAGATCGATCGTGTCGTCCCAAACGGTCTCGTCGTCGGTTGGTACCATTCGCACCCCGGCTTGACGGCCTTCTTCTCTGGGACAGACCGTGCCACTCAGGCGGGCGCATTCCGGGAACCGTGGCAACTTGGCTTGGTAGTCGATCCACGCGGTGGGGCGCGCGCGGCCTTTCGAGGTCCGGAGTCCGTTCCCGTGGAGGTCAGCGGCTTCGTGGTTACGCCCGATCGGCTGCCAGAACCTCCGAGCGGGCCCGGTCGTAGGCGTGCTCGTGACCGGGCCTGGTCGAGGCGTTCGCAGTCGTGGGCTCTTCTGGCGAGCCTCGGCGTGGTCGTGGTTGCCCTAGCATGGCGAACTCGGCGGGATCGTGGTCGGAGTCGCCCTCGAGTTTGAGGCCGACGAGGAGTCGCCCAGTGGGCGCCGTTGTCCTGCTCGGCCTCTGCGCCCGGGGCGCCCCGGCTCGTCGGCTCCACCGTGCGTGAGGTGCTCACGCACGATCCCCGGTCCCCCTCCCGGAACCCGGCATCCTCGCCCGAGGCCCTCCTGGCCGATCTCGATCCCGAGCAGCGCGCCGCCGTCGAGCTGACCCGCGGCCCGCTCGTGATCCACGCGGGTGCCGGCTCCGGCAAGACCCGGGTGATCACGCGGCGCGTGGCCTATGCCGCGGCGACCGGCGCCCACGAGGCCCGCCATGCCCTGGTGGTCACCTTCACCGAGCGCGCCGCGCGCGAGATGCAGGCGCGCCTGCGCACCCTGGGGGTGCCCGGGGTGGCCGCCTCCACGTTTCACGCCGCGGCGCTGCGCCAGCTGACCTACTTCTGGCCGCAGGTGAGCGAGCGCCCCGTCCCCGAGGTGCTCGCCTCCAAGGTCCCCCTAGTCGCTCGGTTGGCACGGGCGCTGCCGGGCGGCTATCGCTTCCGGCCGGCCAAGGACCTCGCCGACGAGATCGAGTGGGCCAAGGTGCGCCGCCTGACACCCGCCACGTACGGGGCGGACCCCCTGGTTGCGGCGGGGCGCGCGGGGCCTCTGCCCCCGGCGCTCTTCGCCTCCTTCTGGCGAGACTACGAGCGGGCCAAGGAGCGCGCGGGGGCCATCGACTTCGAGGACATGCTCGCGCGCACGCTGGAGCTGCTCGAGGAGCACGACGCGGTGGCCACGCAGGTGCGCGAGCGGTACCGCTGGTTCACCGTCGACGAGTTCCAGGACACCAACGCCTTGAGCCACGCGCTCCTGCTGGCCTGGCTGGGCGATCGGCGCGAGCTGTGCGTGGTGGGCGACGAGGACCAGACCATCTTCTCCTTCACCGGGGCCACCAGCGCCTACCTGCGCGACTTCGCGGCCCGCTTCCCCGACGCCCAGGCGGTGACCCTCGCGCGCAACTACCGCTCGAGCCCCCAGGTGCTCGAGCTGGCCAATCGCCTGTTGGCGGCGGACGGCCGTACCAAGCGCCTGGTGGCCACCCAGGGTGCCGGGCCCGCTCCCGCGATCCACGCCTTCCCGACCGCGGAGGCCGAACTCGCGGCACTGGTGGCCGAGGTGCGCCGGCACCTGGGGGAGGGGATAGTCCCCGCCGAGATTGCCGTGCTCGTGCGCACCAATGCGCAGCTGGTGCCGCTGGAGGCGGCGCTTGCCGCCGCCGGTGTCGCCTACCGGGTCGTGGGGGCTGGGTTCTACGCCCGCCCCGAGGTGAAGCAGGCGACCGCCGAACTGCGCCGCGCCGGACGCCGGACGGCGGCCCGCGCGGCCCCGGGCGAGCCGGCCCCGGGCGAGGCGTCTCCCGACCGTTTGCTCGCGCGCATCGAGGCCGTGCTCGACCGCCTCCTCGCCGCGGACGGCCCCGTCCGAGACGGCCGCGCCGTCCGACGCCGACGAACGGCTCACGGTCGCCCTGCGCAGCTGGCGCCGGGAGAGGGCGCTGCACGACGGTGTCCCGGCCTACGTGGTGTTCCCGGACGCTACCCTCGCCGCGCTCGTCGCGGCCCGGCCGCCCGACGCCGCGGCCCTCGCCGCCGTGCACGGCTTTGGCCCGTCCCGCCTGCAGCACTACGGCCCCGCGATCGTCGAGCTCATCCGCAGCGTGCCGTGAGCGCGGCGGCGGGCACGCGCTTGCGTTGAGCACGAGATGAGACCCCCGCCTCCTCCTCGATCGTCGTCCCGAGTCAGGAGCACCACGACGCGGCCGCGTGACGCCGCTCCCCACGGACAGCCAACTCGAACGAGCAGGGCCCAGCCCATGACCGTCACCTGGCGGATCGATCTGCGGATCCATGACGCGCGACCCGAGCGCTCGAGAAGGGCGCGAAGCCTGCCGCTGGGCATGTGATGCCAACGGTCTGCCAATCTGCCGCTTAGACTGCGTAGCATCCGGTGGGCCACGGTGGGACGGACCGAGCGCCGTCGAACGTACCAGCATGCACCGGGTTGCGTCTAAATACGTACGGTTACTGGGAGGGCGGGCCTTAGGAGCCGGTGCCGCGTGAGCGGCGTGTCGGTTCGACCCCGACCTCGCCTACCAGCAGAGCTGGTCCTCGGAAGTTCGCAGTCCCGAAATGAGTGGATTGATGCAGACGCTCGTGGCCGCGGTGCCGGCCTTCCTGGCCTCGGTGGTGGAGTTCGTGGAGGCCCTCACCATCGTGCTTGCGGTCGGCGTCACCCGCCAGTGGCGCTCCACGCTGATCGGCGTGGGCGCCGCCACGCTCGCGCTGGCCATCGTCGTCGGCGTGTTCGGCACCGCCATCGTCGTGCTCGTGCCGATCGGGATCCTGCGGCTGGTCGTCGGCACGTTCCTCCTGATCTACGGGCTCCAGTGGCTGTGCAAGGCGATGCTTCGCGCGGCGGGAGCGAAGGCGAAGCACGACGAGGCGTCGATCTACCAGCGCCAGATCGCGCAGCTCACGGAGGAGCCGCCGGTCCCGGCCCGGGGCATGGACTGGATCAGCTTCACGGTGGCGTTCAAGGGCGTCCTGCTCGAGGGGCTCGAGGTGGCGTTCATCGTGGTCACCTTCGGCGCCTCGGCCGGGCAGCTCGGCCCGGCCGTGCTCGGCGCGGCGGTGGCCGGCGTGCTCGTGCTGTCCGTGGGTGCCGCGCTGCACCGGCCGCTCGCCCGGGTGCCGGAGAACGGCCTGAAGTACGCCGTGGGGCTCATGCTCGTCACCTTCGGCACGTTCTGGGCCGGCGAGGGGATCGGGATCGCCTGGCCCGGCAGCGATGCCGTGCTGCTCGTGCTGCTGGCCGCCTACCTCGCGTTCAGCCTGGCCGGGGTCTGGGCCGTGCGGGCGATGCTCACCGCACGCAGCGTTCCTGCGGCCGCCGTGGCGAAGGAGTAGGCCATGCGATACGTCCGGGCATTCGGCGCCTTCTGGTACGACTTCCTCGTCGGCGACCGGCCCGAGCTGTTCCTCGGCCCGATCGTGGCCCTCGTGCTGGCGTGGCTCCTGGTGAACGCGGGCCCGCCCGCGGGCGGCGCCGGCGCCTTCCTGTTCGCCGCGGTCGCGGGGGTTGGTGCGCTGAGCCTGTACCTGACCGCGCGTCCCAGGGCGTAGCCTCGGGCTCGAGCAGGGCCGGCAGCGAGCCGAGAGGATCGCGTCGAGCCGCCCGCGCGGCGTACCATCGTCGTCTCATGTCCCACCTCGACGCCCACGCGGCCGTCGTGCCGTCCGCCGGCGCGCCGGCGCGACCGCCGCTCATCGA
>JAJYJR010000268.1 GCA_021789355.1 Chloroflexota bacterium
TCCCATTGACGGAGCTCTGGCGCGGGTGTCTGCAGCGCCGTGTCCCGCACGTCGGTCGCGGTCGCGCGTCGATGCGCCGCAGACTGCGCGTGGAACCTCGTCCACTCGCTCGTCGGTGCGTCCGGCGCAGGCGCGTTCGGCAGCTCGGGCCGCGGTGTAGGATCAGGCCGTCGGGGATGCGAAACCATCTTGCCCTCCGGCACGGCCGCCGCGGTCAGGATCAGTGACGCGGCGGCCATCCTCGTGTCCGGACCTGGACACCGTGGTGAACCCGGCGATGCTGGACGCGGGCACGAGCCGCCGGCGACCGACCTTGATGCTGCGCAGCTTGCCCGCGCCGATCAGCTGGTAGAGGGTCGAGCGCGCCACGTGGAGTGCGGCCGCGGCCTCGTCGATGCTGAACAGGCGCTCGGGCGCCGGACCCGACGACGGCTGCTTGGCCAACTCGGCGCGCACCGCGGCGATGATTGCGCTAGCGAACTCCTCAGCGGCCGCCTGGATGGCGGCCTCGTAGTCGGCGGTCATCGCGGGGTGTCCAGTAGGTCAGCGAGTGCGGTCGCTGCCCTACTCTTCCGCCTATGGCGACGGACGGCCCGGTCGATAGCCTCGACGAGAAGGACCGCGGCCTCATGCGACGGGGAACGGAGGTCCCGATCCGCCAGCTCCGCCAGCTGCTCAGCCGCGGATGCTGGCAGGCCCAGCGTCAGGCTCTTCCGAGGTGCTCCGGTGCTCATGGGAGGATCGTCCTCCCGGCATCGGGACCGATATCAGGGGCCGAAACCGGTCTCTTATTCGCGAGCGGGGGCAGAGCTACTTGGCGGTCGTTGGCATGAACCGCCGGCGCAATCTGCGCAACGACTCCGGGGTCATCCCCTGCGTGCCGTCCAGGCTGCGAAACACGACGGCGATGTCGGCGAGGGACGGATCACGTCCGAGCCGCCGCCTCGGGCCATCCGGGTCCGCGGCGGCGATGCGCGCGGCCTCCTGCCAGCGCGCCAGGAACAGCGTCCTCGTCCAGGCAGGACGGCCCGGTCGGCGCGGAAGGAGCCGCGCGTCCGGGACAGTGCTCGTCTCGCCCATCGGAAGTGGCAGATAGGCAGCTATGCGATCCACCAACCCGTCCCTCATCGACTTGCACCAGGTGGACTTGGACAAACGCGACTCCCACAAGCCCCGCAATTGGTCCTGGATCAGTACCTCGGGCACGTCGGAGTAGGTGGTTCGCACGTTCTCCGCGGCCGAGGTCAGTCGTTCGTCGAGGATGATGGGCGTGACGTCGAAACCCGGGACCGTTCCCGGGTGTGCCTTGTACCACTGGGCGATGTCCTCGGCCGTGACGACCCAATCGCCATGGGGCGGCTCAGCGTCCGGCACCCCCCACCACGGCCCAGTCTCCGGCGATCGGTCCGCGACCCGCGGCGCCTGCCCCAGGTGGTGCAGCCGAATGTCCTCCCATTCGGGCTGTCGGTCCGCGATCCGAAGCGCCACGATGCACCCGTCGCGGACGACGCCGACCTCCGCCCACCGGAGCAGCAGGCGCACCTGCGCTTCCCTCCCAGTCATGGCCCGTTCATCGCGCATCGCCCGTTGCGAGGGCCCGATCCATCGCGGCGGCGGCGTCGCGGCGGAGCGCCGGCACGACGGCCGCGTAGTGCGCGGCGGTAATCGCGATCCCTGCGTGGCCGAGCCATTCACTGATGACCGCCAGCGGCACGCCTTCGGCGAGCATGAGTGTCGCGGCCGAGTGCCGGAGGTCGTGGAACCGCACCCGCGGGATACCCGCGGCGACGCGCGCCCGCGCGAAGGCGTGAGAGATCGTCTCGGGGAGGAGCCGCCTGCCTACGGTATCGGTGAACACGAGCCCGTCGAGGTCCTGCCATGCGGTCCCCATGGACGCCCGGGCCGCATCCTGCCGTTCCCGCTGACGTCTGAGCGCGGCGCGCGCCCGCTCCGGAAGGGGGATCGTGCGCCGCGACCGGGCCGACTTCGGCTCCGCCAGCGTGTATCCGCCCCCGCGCGCGAGAGCGAGCGACTGACGCACGGTGAGCGTCCCGGCGATTAGGTTTACGTCCTGCCACGAGAGCCCGAGCAGCTCGCCGAGCCGCAGGCCAGTCGTGGCTGCGAGCGCGTACAGCGGTCCGCGCTCATCGTCCGCGGTCGCTTCGAGCAGGCGGCGAACGTCATCGGCACCGAGGTATGAGACTGGCCGATGCGGTGAATAGGGCGGTCGCGCATCTCCAGCGGCGTTGCGGCCGACGAGCCCGTCCCGCTGCGCGTCGGAGAGCGCCCGGCGAAGCGTCGCCCGAACGTGCAGTGCGGTCGCGGGTGAGACCGGGCGCGGCCTTCCCGCTCCGGCCGGTCGACCATGGGCCAGGAAGGTTCCCAGCGCCCGCTCCACATCGGCCGATGTCAACCGGGCCAACGGCAGCCGGCCGAGCTCCGGCATGAGGTAGCACCGGACGTGCATCTCGCGGGAGTGCCACGTCGAGGGCCGGACGCGATTCCGATCGCGCTCGATCCAGGTGGCGAGGTAGGCGCCCACGGTCAGCTTGCGGCCGGGCGGCTCGATGGTCCCGAGCCTCAGCTCGCGGCGCAGATCGTCGAGCTTGTCGCGGGCGGCGTCAGACGTCCCGGCCCGGACGACGCGCCGATGGCGAGTGCCGTCGGGGGCCGTCCAGGTGATCGCGCCGCGCCAGCCGCTACCGTCTCGGTAGACGGACCCCTCCCCGGCGGAGCGTCGGCGGACCTTGGGCGGTGCCAGTCGGGTGCTTGCGGGAGTCGCGGTAGACTTCGTCATGGTGGCGGTCCTCCCATACAGGACGCGACCTGGACGGCCTCCGGTCCCAACACCGGGGGCCGTCGCGCTATGTCCGGGAGTGTACGCCTGTTGCCACCAGATTGCTACCACGCCGGGCAAGACTGCGCTTTTGCGGAACGCCAACGTGCGTGGGATTGGTAGCGGAGGCAGGATTCGGACCTGCGACCAAGGGCTTATGAGTCCCCTGCTCTACCACTGAGCTACTCCGCCGCGTACCGGCTCCGGCACGGGATTCTATCCGAACCGGCGAACTCGACGCCGACCAGGCATGGTCGGTGGCCGCGCATGGTCTTCGGGCCGTGGTCAATCCCGGATCGCGGGCGCATCCAGGGCGGCCAGTACCTCGGCCGTCGAGCGCACCCGGCCGATCCGCGGGAAGACGGTGCGGACCGTGTGCGCATGCTCGTCGGGGCTTCGGGCCGCCATGGCGTCCTCCACGAACACCTGCTCGTAGCCGCGCTCGTACGCGTCGCGGGCCGTGCTCTCCACGCCGACGTTGGTCGAGATGCCGGCCAGCAGGATGGTGTCGATGCCGCGCCGGCGGAGCTGGAGATCGAGCTCGGTGCCGTAGAACGCGCCCCACTGCCGCTTGGTGACGACGAGATCGCCAGGCTCTGGCCCGAGCTCGGGGACGATCTCGGCCCAGTCCTGCGGACGGGGCCCCGGCTGCCATGCCGGCGTGTCGGTCCGGGGGCGCAGCGCATCCTTTCCGTCCACCGACGGGGTGACATGGACGAGCACGACGGTCCCGCCGGCCGCCCGGAGCGCGCCGGCGACGGCCGCCGCGTGCCGCACCACGTCGCCCGCAGGATGCGGGGCCGTCGGCGCCCCCACGATGCCCCGCTGCAGGTCGATCACCACCAGCGCCGTGCGCGTCGGCGTGAGCGTCAGGTCCATCTCAGCCGTCTCCTCGGTTCCGCGCCGCAACGCGGCTGCTCGGCCGAACTCGCGACCGCGAGCATCATAGGACGAGAGCCGGCGACGAGCGGCTCGGCCTCAGGCCGGCAGGGCGCCCCGCAGCACGCGCAGCGCGTTGGCGCCCATGACCGCCACCACGTCGGTCTCGGGCACGCCGGCCGCCAGCAGCGCGTCCGTGATCATCGGGACACCCGCCGCGTCGATCACGCACCGGAGCCCGCCGTCCATGTCGGAGCCGATCGCGACATGGGACGGCCCAAGCTCGTCGATCGCGAAGCGAATGGTGTCCACGAGGGTGTCGAGCGAGTCTCCGCCGAGCAGCTGCACGGCGTACGTGATCCCCACCACCCCGCCCGCCTCCGCCACCCGCCGGGCATCGGCGACACGGACGTTCCGCGTGGCGGCCGAGTAGCGCCGCCACCGGCTGCGGCCACCGGCCAGCTCCACGAAGCCGGTGTGGCTGAGCACGGGAGGTCGCGTCGCGGCCCCGACCGCGTCGCGGATCGTGGCGGACGACGCGTGTGCGAGGTCGACGAGCACGCCGACGCGCTCCATCTCGGCCATGGCCCGCTCGCCGAGCGGGGTCAGGCCGCCGGCCCGTCGCCCGGTGCCCGACCCGGCCATCGGGTTGTCCATCACGTGCGCCAGCGACAGCATGCGGACCCCGAGCTCGTGGAGGCACGGGACATTCGACGGGTCGCCCTCCAGCGCCTGTGCCCCCTGCACGCCCACAAAGGCGCCGACCGGGCCGCCCGGAGCCAGCACGGCCTCCAGGTCCCGGCGAGTGCGGACGACCATGAGCCTGCCCCCCGAGTCGGCCGCCCATCCGTCGATGCGCCCGACCAGGAAGCGGATGATGGCCAGGTCGGATCGCAGTGTCCGGAACGGCACGCCGAGCCCCAGGAAGTGGGGCGCGGACAGGGTGCCCCGCGGGTCCGGGAAGCGGGTCGCGATCGACATGCCCACCAGGCGCACGCCGCCTGCCCGCAGGCGGGGCAGGTCCACGTGCCCGTGCCGCAGGGGCTGCAGGAAGGTGCGCCTGAACAGGACGGTGCCCACCAGGAGGTCCACCACGGGAGTTTCACCCTGCGCCCCGATCGACCGGGCGGTCGGGCCGTAGGGTCCGCGCTCGCTGATGGAGTGCAGGAGATGGTCGACGACGCGATCGATCACGGGTCGATGCTACGGCTCGCGGCCGCCGAGCCGGTGGGCCCGGACCGACACTGCCTGTCTCCGGCGGGTCTGCCGCTGGCCGGTGCTACCATCCGGTTCCCCGTTCCGGAGCGTCCCGTGCTCCGCCCGTAGCGAGGCAGGGTGCCGTGGGTCCGTCCGTGAATCTCACTCGATCCGCCGCCGCGCCGTTCTCGGCCGCCACCCTGTCGGCGCTGGCGCTGCTCGCCCTCCCGGTGCACGTACTGGCCGACCAGGTCCCGACCGCGCAGCCGACCCTGCTGGACGCCGTCGACCACTGGTCGTTCGATCTCTCGATCCAGCTGCCGGCGATCCTGGCGGCCCTCGCCTACCTGTACGGTGTCCGGATCGTGGCGCGCCGGCATCCCGGCAACCCGGTCCCGCTGGCCAGGATCGCCTCGTTCCTGGGCGGTCTCGCGATCATCGAGCTCGCGGTGCAGGGCCCGATCGACTACTACGAGGCCACCCTCTTCGCCGACCACATGACCCAGCACATGCTGCTGATGATGGTCGCGGCCCCGTTGCTGGTGATGGGAGCTCCGATCACCCTGCTGCTGCGCGTCGCGTCGCCGCAGGTGCGGTCGCGCTGGCTGCTGCCGATCCTTCACAGCCGGACGGTGCGTCTGCTGAGCCACCCGATCGTGGCCCTCGGGCTGTTCGCCGGCGTGCTGTGGGTGACCCACTTCTCGGCCGTCTACGAGCTGTCGCTGGAGAACGACACGCTCCACAACCTCGAGCACCTCGGTTACCTCACCGCGGCCCTCCTGTTCTGGTGGCCGATGGTTGGCCGCGACCCCAGCCCCTGGCGGCTCTCCCACCCCGTGAAGCTCGTCATGATGCTCCTCCAGATGACCCAGGGAGCTTTCCTCGGGGTCGCCATCATGAACGCGCCGGCGCCGTTGTACGCACACTATGCGGCTCTGAACCTGCCCTGGATCACCGCGCTCGCCGACCAGCAGCTGGCCGGGGCGATCATGTGGGGAGCGGGCGGCCTGGGCTTCCTCGCCCTGGGTCTGGTGATCTTCTACGACTGGATGCGCGCCGAGGAGGAGAACGCCAGGCGGGTGGACGCCCGGCTCGACCGGGAGGCCTGCGCGGCCGAACGCGCCGCCGCGGGCTCCGCCGAACCCGGCGCGGCCGCGATCGACCGGTAGGGCCGGCGCGGGACCAGGGGCGAGAGGCGCGAGCGCTACCGCCGGCCCGGGAGACGTCGGCGGCCCGTCAGCCGGCGAGGGCGACGCCGCGTCCCCCGAACAGCCGCAGCTGGCGCGCGACCACGTACCCCAGCGCCACCGGCACCCACACGTTGAGCACCCGGTACGCCAGGGTGACCAGGATGGCCGTCGTGGGGTCGATCCCCAGGCTGACGAACACCAGCGTCATCACGCCTTCCACCGCACCGATCCCGTCGGGCACGATGGCGACCACGAAGAACACGATGCTGGCCCCGAATCCGGCCATGACCACGCTCGGATCGGGCCGCTGCCCGAACGCCAGGAACAGCGCGTAGAGGCCCAGCGCGTTCGCCACGTGGAGCAGGACACTGAACATGAACGCGATCGCGATCTCGCGCGGATGTCCCGGCACCGCCCGCGCCGCGTCAGCGAACTGCTCGGCGCTCCGCTGGACCCATGCCTCGGGAACCAGCCCCGGGCGCCTGACGAACCCGCCCGCCCGGTTCACCAGCTCGCGGACGGCACGCAAGCCGGCGTCCAGCAGGCCAGGGCGCAGCCCCGCGAGCGTGAGAGCCGCCACGAGCAACCCGATGAAGATGACGAAGAACACCACCCCGACGACGTCGTAGGCCGCCAGCCGGTCCCGCGCCGCGAGCGCCAGGACACCGGCACCCACGAACGGCAGCGCCGCGAGCAGGTCGATCACGGTGACCACGATGGTGCCGGCGGCGGCCCGTGCTCCGGACTGGCCGTGCGCGGCGGCGTCGTCGATGAAGACGGCCATGGCCGTCGCGCCCGTCAGGGGCACCACGGTCTTCACGAAGATCGAGGCGAACAGGACGGCGACCAGGCGTCGGGCGCCGGCTCGCACCCCGACCGCGCGGAAGCCATGCTGGTACAGGCCGCCGTACAGGGCGAAGCACAGGGCGTGCAGGGCGACCGCGACGGGGATCCATCCCCACTGCGCCCGTGCGAGGTCGAGCCCTGCGCCGGCGCCGAAGTGGGCGATCACATAGACCACGAAGCCCAGGAAGAGGGCCGTCACGAGCCACTGGCCCCAGGCCCGGGGAGCCGGCGCCAATCGTGCCGCGACGACGCCGTCGGGCCCGGCACCGAGCGCGACGAGGTCGCGCTCGTCGATCTCGCGCGTCACCGGGGCCGCTCGGCGTGCCCTATCGGGTCGATCAGCGCGGCCAGGTACGGGGGCAGGGCGGCCGGGCGACCCTCGACGCCGTCGGTCACGGGGGCGCCGAGGACGGTTCGTACCGGGATCACCCCCGCCCACACCGGAAGCTCGAGGTCGGCCGGGTCGTCGATGGGCGGACCGACCCGCACCTTCGCGGACGCCTCCTCGATCGGCACGGCGACCACGTGGGTCTGCCGCAGCTCGGGCCCGCTGGGGCGCCGAGCGTCATCCCAGCGGCCGGGCGCCACGTGCTCGACGATGGCGCGGAGCCCGGCCAGCTTCTCGGCGTGGTCACGCGCCAGGCGGGCCCGGCCGAAGAGCACGACGGAGCGGTAGTTCAGCGAGTGGTGAAAGGACGAACGGGCCATC
>JAJYJR010000269.1 GCA_021789355.1 Chloroflexota bacterium
CGTGGACCGGACGGGAGCAGTTCGTGGCCCGCTATGCGGGGAGCGCACAGGTGGGCGCAGCGCAGGCGTCGACGCTGGCGGACGTGGGCATCGCCCATGCGGCCCAGCAGGCGCCGACTCCAGAACCGCTCTCCGGTGTCGGCCAGGCGACCGTGCTCGCGATCGGAATCGCCGTCGTCGCAGTCTGGCTTCTGCTCGCGGCCCAGATCCTCCGCGTGTGGCGCATCAGAGGGCGTCCGTAGCGGCGACTCCGGCTGCGGTCACCTCGGTTACTGACCCGACGCCCGGGGCGCTGCAAACCGACCGGCCGGAACGTCGTCCGCCACGGCCAGCGGGTGGGCGAGTTCCGGGCGGATCGCGACCCGGAGGCGATGGCCCGCGCCATCTTCGCCTCGATCGTTGGTCTCGACGCGCTTTCGTTACTGATGTCCGGGGGAGCGACTTCGAAGAGCGCAACGAGGAGGCTCATCGAGCTGATCCTCGGCGGACTTCTCGCCTCGCCTCCTGCCCTGGGCTCCAGTCAGTGGGTTACCAAGGAGGGTCGCGATGACGAAAACGACCGGAACGACTGCTCGCGATCTCGAATGCAGACCTTCGCGGCTCGCGCGAGTGCTGAACCGGCGGGTGGCGCGCACTACGACGCCGGACAGGGTGCTGCGGGTTCACCGGTAGCTGTACGAGCGGACCGACGGGCGCGTCGGGCACACCCTCATCGGGGCACCAACGCTTTCGCGGGCAGCCTCGGGCCTCAGACGGCGGCGGGTCCAGCCGACCAATAGCCGGTAGCCCATTCCTGGTGGACCTGATCACCGGTAGCGTCGCGCCCTGGCCTGCGCCCGCTGTCATCCGCGTGCCCAGGACGTCTCCGCCGCCCGCGCGGTGCGAGCTAGCCGACGAGAGCGATCTCGGCCGCCGGTATCCATGCGCCCGAGCGCGATGCTCGCCGAGATCCTGCAGGATGGGGTGCGCGCCGTCGTGCGGTTCATCCAGCCGCCGACGATGGGCGCGGGTCATCGTGGCCGACCTCGTCGGCGTGAGCGGGCCTGACAGCCGCGCAGAGAGCAGCTGGAGCCGTCCGGCGACTCCGCGCGGCGGCGGACGGCTCCCGGCCCGCGTGGCACCTCCGCTTGACGAACGCGCGGATCTCGCGATCGTCGGACGGCGGGCTCGATACGGTCCCGACCAGGGCCGGCAGTAGGGAGCGCAACCGCACGCACGAAGGTACATTCACGACGTTCCCTTCACAGCGGCCGACGACACAGCGGCCGCGATACCCGTTGACACCGACATACCCCTTGACACCGACACCGCGTGAGCGCACCGTCCGCTCCGACGAGTCAGCCCTCCCTTCGGTTGTCGATCCGCGGAAGGCCGATTGCGCGCAGCTCGCCCCCGGGGATGACATGAGCGAACTTCGCCAACTGGGTCCTCGACGCTCCCCGCATCGAGTTAGGCGGATTCGGGCCTTGGGGCGCAACGTCATCGGCCGCGGTCGAGCGGCCGTCTTCCCGCACGACCGCGACCACCGCTCCACGGCGTCCGCTGCTCGGCCTGTCGAGATCCGCCAGGCGTTCGACACACCCAGATCGGGTCCTGCCGGAGCCTGGCCCCCCCAGCTCTGGGCGGGGGAGACGGCGGACCTGGCTGTCCGGGTGGTCGATGCCCTGGTCGCGTCGAACGAGCTCGATGCGGCATCGGGGACGGCGCAGCCGGGCCGTGTCGGGGTGCTGGGCGCCACCCCCGCCGGCCGCCCCTGCGGGAACTGACCCGATGGCGGCGGCGGACACCCCCATGGTGGAGGTCGCTGCCCGCGCGGCCGAGGAAGGCAGCACGGGCCAGCCGGCGAGGCTGGGACCGCTCGAGCGCATACTGGCGCTCGGGCATGGGCGCTTCGTCGCGTTCTATGCCCTGGTCAGCTTCGTCATTCTCGTCGCGCTTGCGGGCTCGGCCCTGCTGTTTGCGAGCGCCGCGCTGCGCGATCAGGTCGACCGCGGACTGCGCTCCAGCGCGAGCGCGAGCGCGAGCTATCTGGACCTCTCGTTACGCGCCCGGTCGGACGTCCTGGTGGCCTTCGCTGAGCGCCCGAGCTTGTCCCAGGCCCTCGCCGGGGGGCGACTCGACCCGTCTGGTCGGGCCTACGTCGACGATCTCCTGGCGCAACTGCAGACCTCGGTCGACGGCGCCTACAGCACCTGGCTCACGACCCCGACCGGGACGCTCCTCGACGTCTGGCCTGCACAACCGGCGCTCATCGGCGCGGACTTTGCCTACCGCGACTGGTTCCATGGCGCGTTGGCCACGACGGGCGCCTATCTCTCGCGCGCCTACGTCAGCGCGACGCCCGCGCACGCGCTGGTGGTGGCCGAGGCGACGCGCGTCACCGATGCCAGCGGCCACCTGCTGGGCGTCGCGGCGGTCGCCTTCGACCTGACTCGGCTGCAGCAGTTCGTCGGTTCGTTCGAGGCGGCCGGGGGCGTCGAGCTGCTCGTCGCCGACCAGGGTGGCACGCTCGTGACGACGCCGGGCGGTGGCACCGCCACGCTCGTGCCGGCGAGCGGACCCGACGTGTCGGCGGCCCTGCGGGGTCGCAGCGGGACGGACGACAGCGACCCGCACACCCTCGCGGCGTACGCACCCCTGCCCTGGGCGCACTGGGCGCTGGTCGCGCAGCTCCCCACGGCGGATGCCCTGCGCGGGCTCGTCCCCCTGCAGCGCGCCGTCCTGCTGACCGCTGGGGTGCTCGCCCTCCTCAACCTGGGCCTGGTCCTGCTGCTGTATGCGGCCCTGCGGCGGCGTGCCGTCGCCGAGGCCGCGGTGGTGGCGGCGAACCTAGGTCTCGAGGCACAGGTGGCGCAACGCACGGTGGCCCTGGCCTCGGCCAACCGCGAGCTCGAGGCGTTCAGCTACTCGGTCAGCCACGACCTGCGCGCGCCGCTGCGCGCGATCGACGGCTTCAGCCAGATCCTGCTCGACGACCACGCCGCCGGTTTCGACGAGGAGGGGCGGCGGGTGCTGGGGGTGATCCTGCGCAACGTGAAGCAGATGGGCCTGCTCATCGACGACCTGCTGGCCTTCGCCCGGGTCGCCCGCCAGAACGTGCAGCGCGCGCCGGTCGACATGGACGGCCTCGCTCGTGCGGTGGCCGCGGAGCTGCGTAGGGCAGAGCCAGGTCGAACCATCGAGGTTGCCATCGCAGAGCTGTGCACGGTGCCCGGCGACGCGGCGCTGCTCCGCCAGGTGTGGGCCAACCTGCTGGGGAATGCGATCAAGTTCACGCGCCCGGTGGCGCAGGCCCGCATCGAGGTGCGCTGCGAGCAGGCCAGCGGCGCCTGCCGGTACACCGTGCGCGACAACGGCGTCGGCTTCGACCCAGCCTACGCCGACAACCTGTTCCGGCCCTTCTCGCGCCTGCACCCGAGCGCCGAGTTCGAGGGCACCGGCATCGGCCTGGCCATCGTGGCCCGCATCGTGGCGCGCCATGGCGGCACGGTCTGGGCAGACGGGGCGCCCGGGCAGGGCGCCACCTTCGGGTTCAGCGTGCCCGAGCAGCTGGAGACGAGATGAACGCCCAACCGATCGAGATCCTGCTCGTGGAGGACAACCCCGACGATGTCGAGCTGACCCTGCGGGCCCTGCGCACGCGTAATCTGGCCAACCGGGTGAAGGTCGTCTCCGACGGGGTCGAGGCCCTCGCGTACCTGCGGCCCGACGACGACGCGCCCGCCCCCCCGGACGGCGATCCCAAGCTCGTGCTGCTCGATCTCAAGCTGCCGCGCTTGGGCGGGCTTGACGTGCTGCGCCGCCTCAAGGCATCGCCGCGGACGCGCACCATCCCGGTCGTGATCCTGACCTCCTCGCGCGAGGAGCGCGACCTCGTCGCGAGCTACGAACTCGGGGTCAACAGCTACATCGTCAAGCCGGTCGACTTCGAGCAGTTCACGCACGCCGTGGGCGAGCTCGGCCTCTACTGGCTGCTCCTCAACAAGGTGCCCGAGTGAACGAGTCGCCGCGCCTGCGCGTCCTGTTGGTCGAGGATTCGGCCGAGGACGCCGAGCTGATCCTGCGCGCCATGCGCGGAGCCGGGCTCGAGCTCGAACCCCGAGTGGTGGCGGACGAGGTTGCCCTGCGTGCCGCCCTGACGGTCTTCGTGCCACAGCTCGTGCTGGTGGACTGGACCGTGCCGGGCTTCTCGGGCGCGGCGGCGGCGATCATTGCGCGCGAGTGGGACGCGCGGGTGCCCCTGATCCTCGTCTCGGGTACTGTCGGCGACCAGCTCGTGGTCCAGGGCCTGCGCATCCACGCCACGGATTACGTCTCCAAGCGCCACCTCGAGGCCCTCGGGCCCGCGGTCCGGCGGGCCGTGCGGGAGGAGGCCGCACGGCGCGACCAGGCGCGCTTGGCGGCCGAATTGGCCGCGGCGCAGGATGCCGTCCGCGCCTCGGAGGAGCGCCTGCGCGCGTCGCTCGACGCGATGCACGACCCGTTCCTGGTGTGCAGCGCTGTGCGGGACGAGGCCGGCACGATCCGCGGGTTCCGGGTGACTTACGCCAACTCGGCGGCCGCCGTGTTCATGGGTCAGGCGCCCGACCGGTTCGCCGACGGGCGCGCCCACGAGCTGCCGCTCGACCTGGGCCACCACGCGTTCTCCACACGGCTCGTCGACGTCGTCGAGACCGGGCAGGGATGGTCCGGTGAGAACGTCGCGGTCACCGTGCCGGGCCCGGCCGGCGCTGGCCGCGAGGCCACCGTGAACATCCAGATCGCCAAGACCGGCGACGGCTTGTTCGCGGTCTGGCAGGACGTCACCGAACGGCGCCGGCTCGCCCTCGAGCGGGAGCGCCTCGCGGCCGCGGTCGAGCAGGCGACCAGCGGGATGGTCATCACCGACCCTGAGTTGCGGGTGGCGTACGCCAACGCGGCCTACGCCGTGAGCGTGGGCCGGGAGCCGTCCGAGCTCGTCGGGCTGCCCGTCAGAGAGGTGGCGTCGATCGGCCTCGACCCGACGACGGTGAGCGCGATGGCCGCTGCCGTGGAGGCCGGCCAGCCCTGGGCCAGCGAGGCCGATCACCGCTTTCCGGACGGCTCCGTGCACCGCTTCGACATCAGCGTCCACCCTGTCCACGACGCCGGTGGGGCCATCGCGGGCTGGGTCAGCGAGATCCGCGACGTGACCAAGCGCCATGTGGCCCTGCGGGAGATGCACCGCCTCTCCAGCGCGATCGAGCAGTCGCCCGACGGCGTCATCATCGTGGGCGCCGACCTGCGGATTGCCTACGCCAACATGGCATTTGCGGCCGACCTGGGCGGGGAACCGTCGGCGCTAGTGAGGCGGAACGTGTTCGAGGTGCTGGACGGGGTCCTCGACGCGCCCACGATCGCCGCCCTCGCAGAGGTCGCTCGCGCGGCAGGGCCTTGGCTCGGTGAAGTCCCACGGCGGCTCGCCGACGGGACGGTGGGGCCCGTGCAGATCAGGGTCACGCCGCTGCACGCCGCTGACGGCGCGCTGCAGGAGTACGTGGTCACCTCCCGCGACGTCAGCGAGTTGCGCGCCACGCAGGCTGAGCGAGATCGTCTGGCCACTGCCGTCGAGCAGGCGGCCGACTTCGTCGTCGTGAACGACCGGGACGGGGTCGTCCAGACCGTCAACCCCGCCTTCGAGCGCCTGACCGGGTACTCGGCAGCCGCGGCGCGCGGCCAAGCGGTGGCGAGTCTCCTGCGCAGCGGCGTCGACCCCTCCGAGGTCTATGCGACGCTCGATGATGCACTCCGTCGCGGCGAGGTCTGGTCGGGCCACCTAGCCGAGCGACGGGCGGACGGAAGCCTCCTCGATGTGGACCTGTCGATCTCGCCGATCCGGGACGCGACGGGCGCCCTGATCGGCACGGTCGAGATCGGGCGCGATCGGACCCGCGAGCGCGAGCTGGAGCGTCAGGCCGAGCGCGAGGCGCAGATCCGCGCGGCGCTCACTGAAAGCCTGGCACGCACCCCCGCGGACGCGACGCTCGAGCAGGCGGCCCAGGCAGTCTGCGATGTGCTGGTGACGTTGCCCAGCATCGACGTGGCCGAGGTCCAGGCCTTCGTCAATGACAGGGACGTCGTACTCCTGGCGGTGGCGGCACCGCCCGGGTACCCCGCGGTCGCCGGCACCCACCTGCCCGCGATCGGTGCGGCGCGCGTGCGCGAGCGCACGGGCGAGGGTCCCTGGGCCGCGTTCGTGGCCGACGATCCTGCGGGTGGTTGGATTCCGGGCGCCCATGCGGCGGGCCTTCGGGCCCTCGCTTACGGTCCCGTCGTGCATGGCGCTGACCGTGTGGGCGCCCTCGCCATCGGGACGTTCGACGCGGAGTTCGCGCAGATCCTCGTGGAGCAGATGCCGGGCGTGGTGGTGTTCAGCGCCACAGCGAGCGCGCGGTTGGCTGAGCATATTCATCGGTGGCGTCTGGAGGTGGGGCTGCGCGCGGCACTGCGCGCAGCTCTTTCCTCCCGATCGTTCCATCCGGTCTTCCAGCCCATCGTCGATCTTGGGACAGGGGAGGCTCTGGGCTACGAGGCGCTCACCCGCTTCGACTCGGGCCAGCGCCCGGACCTCTGCTTCGCCGATGCCTGGTCGGTGGGTTTGGGACCCGACCTCGAGCTCGCCACGCTCGAGGTCGCGGTGGCGGCGGGGCAGGGGCTGCCCGCGGGTCGCTGGCTCGATCTCAACGTCTCGCCCCGTCTGCTCGCGGATCCCGGGCGCCTGGCGGGTGTGCTCCGGGGCGCCGGGCGGCCCCTCGTGCTCGAGATCACCGAGCATGAGGTGATCGACGACTACGGCGCCCTCCGCGAGGCGATCCGGCCGCTGGGGAATGACGTGCGTGTCGCCGTCGACGACGCGGGGGCCGGGGTCGCCAACTTCGGCCACATCATCGAGCTGGGACCCGACTTCGTGAAGCTCGACATCAGCCTGGTGCGCCGCGTCAACGCGAACATGGGCCGCCAGGCCATGGTGGTGGGCATGCGCCACTTCTCCCGCACGGCGGGCTGCCGGCTTATCGCCGAAGGGGTGGAGACCGAGGAGGAGGCCGCTACCCTGCGCGGCCTCGGGGTCGAGTTCGGGCAGGGTTATCACTTCGGTCGTCCTGCGCCGGCAGCGAACTGGTCCGCGACCCCGGCTGCCGGTTCGGAGGCGAGCCAGCTGACGCCTCTGCAGAACCGGGACGGGTAAGCGCGTTGTGCTCGAGTGGCTACCTACTGGCCATATTGATGCCACGGCCCGAACGGCTTGGCGCGCCCGTTCGGCAGGTGCGCCTGTGACGTCGGACTCGTCGGCGACGAGTCGCTGCGACGTTCGATTCCGGCCGCCTCGCGTCATACGCCACGAGGAATGCGAACCCGCGCGATCGGCCTGCGCCCAGCAGCGCGTGACGGCCTTCCGCATGTGCGCCGAGACATCGCCGCGGAAGCCCTCGCGCCAGAGCGAGCGCCGGGCGATCGGCTCGAGCGCCGCCTCGACCTGCGAGTCCGCGGACGCGAAGACGGTCACGTCGTGCCCCCGCCGCGACAGCTCGGCGGCGAGTGCCGCGACGACTCGCTCCGTGCCGCCGTAGGCGATCGGCGGCACCGGCACCATCGGCCCGACGAGCAGCGCGATCCGGAGCGGACGGGCC